>NZ_JBJLSE010000017.1:0-62335 GCF_050871845.1 Kineococcus arenarius subsp. arenarius | reverse complement strand
GGGGGGGGGCGGGGCGGGGGGGGGGGGGGGGGGGGGTGGGGGGGGGGGCGGGGCGGGGGGGGGGGGCCCCCCCCCCCCCCCCCCCCCCCACGAGCGCACCCGAAGCGCCTTGGGGGTGCTGGGTGTGGTGAGGCTACCCTTCCTTGCGTGTCCGAACAGGTGCTCTCCATCCACCACCCCTCGCGCCGTCACCGCCGGCGGTGCCGCCTCCGTGCTCGCCCTGCTGACCGGCTGCGGTGCGGGCAGCAGTCCTCCCCCCGCACCGGCCGCGAGCGCCACTGCCGACGTCGCGCAGGGCGGGTCCGCGTTCCGCACGGCCGACACCGCGACGGCCGCCCTGGGGTCCGGCGCGCCCGACGGGGAGTTCCCGCGCACCCTCGTGCACGCCTCCGGCAGCACGACGATCGAGCGGCGCCCCCAGCGCGTGGTCGTGCTGGACACCGGCGAGCTGGACGCCGCGCTCTCCCTCGGGGTCACGCCGGTGGGGATGGCCACCACCGCCGGGCAGACCGGGTTGCCCTCCTACCTCGCCGAGCAGGTCGACGGGCGGGTCGCGACCGTCGGGCCCCTGGACCAGGTCGACCTGGAGGCCGTCGCGGCGTTGCGGCCGGACCTGGTGCTCGGCAGCGCACTGCGGGTGCAGGAGCTGTACCCGCGACTGTCGCAGATCGCCCCCACCGTCCTCAGCCACCGCCCGGGGTTCCCGTGGAAGGAGAACCTCCTGCTGGCCGGCGACGCCCTGGGGGTGCGCGGTGAAGCCGTGGAGCTGCTGACGGACTACCAGCGACGGGCGGACGCGCTGCGCGCGGAACTGGGGAGCACCACGCCGACGATCTCGCTGGTGCGATTCATGCCCGGGCGCATCCGGCTGTACGGGGACCTGTCGTTCATCGGGGTCGTGCTGGGCGACGTGGGCCTGCCCCGCCCGGCCGAGCAGGACGTGGACGACCTGGCGGTGGAGGTCTCGGCGGAGACCATCACGCGGGCCGACGGCGACCGGTTGTTCTACACCAGCTACGGGCCGGTGGAGGCCACCGAGGAGGCCGCCGTGCTCGCCGGCCCCCTGTGGGGCACGATCCCGGCGGTGGCGCAGGGCCGGGCGCAGCGCGTGGACGACGAGACGTGGTTCCTGGGTCTGGGCTACAGCGGGGCGGTGCGGGTCCTGGACGACCTGACCCGGTACCTCACCGCCTGAGCTCCGCCCGGGCTCCACCGGGAGCACCGCAGGCTCGGGCGTGCCGGGGCGCGGCGTCGACGCGCCCCGGCACACCCCTCAGCGAGCGTCCTCCGCGAGCATGTCGGCGCACTTCTCGCCGATGGCCATCGTGGTGATGTTGGGGTTCACCGCGCCGAGGAACGGCATGACGGAGCCGTCGGCGATGCGCAGGCCGCGCACGCCCTTGACCCGCAGTCGCGGGTCCACGACGGCCATGCGGTCGTCCTCGGCACCCATCCGCGCGGTGCACGCCGGGTGGTAGACGGTGTTGTGGGTCTTGGTGATGTAGTCGGCGATCTCGTCGTCGGTGACGACGTCCTTGCCGGGAGCCAGTTCCGCGCCGGCCCACGGGGCCATGGGTTCCTGCTCGACGATCCGCCGGGCGAGCCGGACGCCCTCGGTCATGACCGCCAGGTCGTGTCCTTCGGGGTCGGTGAAGTAGCGCGGGTCGACCTTGGCGCGGTCCCGGAAGTCGCGCGAACGCAGCTTGACCGTCCCCCGAGACCTGCCCTGGGTGACGTTGGGCGTGAGGCAGAACCCGTTGTCGGTCGTGGGGTACCCCCAGCGGACGGTGTTCAGGTCGAACGGCACCGACCCGTAGTGCATCATCAGGTCCGGCACGTTCGTGCCGGCCGCACGGCCGAGCTCGGTGGTGGCGAACACGCCGATCTCCCACCACTGCGTGGAGGCGGTGACCATGGGCTGCAGCGCCTCCCAGAACACCAGGCCCTCGACGTGGTCGTCGAGGTTCTCCCCCACGCCCGGGGACTCGACGAGGACGTCGATGCTGAACTCCCGCAACTGCTCGCCCTGGCCGATGCCGGAGAGCATGAGCAGCTTGGGGGTGTCGATGGCGCCGGCGGAGACGATCACCTCGCGGCGGGCGCGGACCGTGCCGTGGTGGATGAGGTCCGGCGCCATGAACTGCACGCCGGTGGCGCGGTGGGCACCGTCGGCGTCCGGCTCGAGCAGGACCTTCTCGACCCAGTACCCGGTGCGCACCTCCAGGTTGGGGCGCGTGCCGAGGACCGGGTGCAGGTAGGCGTGCGAGCTGGACATGCGGGTGCCGTCCTCGCCGGCGTTGATCTGGAACCAGCCGGCGCCGTTCATCACGGTGGCGCCCTCGTTGAACCGCACGGTCGGCAGGCCCGCCGCGGCCGCCGCCTCCAGCAGCGCGACGCCGGCCGGGTCCACCGGCGGGACCGTCCGCAACCGGACCGGCCCGCTGCGGCCGTGGTGGTCACCGGGGCCGTCGTTGTTCTCCAGCCGCCTGATCAGCGGCAGCACGTCCTTCGCGCCCCACCCGGTGCAGCCCATGGCCTCCCAGGCGTCCAGCCCCTCGGCCGGCGGGTGGAAGGCGATGCAGGAGTTGTGCGAGGAGCACCCGCCGAGCACCTTGGCGCGGGCGTGGCGCAGGAAGCTGTTGCCGTTCTCCTGCGGCTCGACGGGGTAGTCCCAGTCGTAGCCGGAGTCCAGCAGGTGCATCCAGTCGGCCAGCTTGAGGATGTTCTCGTCGCCGACGTCGCTGGGCCCGGCCTCCAGCAGGCACACCGTCACCGACGGGTCCTCCGACAGGCGGGCGGCCACCACGCAGCCCGCGGTGCCACCACCCGCGATGACGTAGTCGAACTCCTCGACGGGGGTCGTCGTGCTCACCGTTCTCCCTCTCCTCGGGCCGACACCGTCAGCCCTTGAACCAGTCGGCTGCCGCCGGCTTCGTGTTGCGCCACACGTGCTGGGTCTCGCGGTACTCCGCCAGCCCGGCCGGGCCGAGCTCGCGGCCGTTGCCGGACATCCGCATCCCGCCCCACTCCGCCTGCGGGACGTAGGGGCCGAAGTCGTTGATCCAGACCGTGCCGTGCCGCAGGGCGCGCGCGACGCGCTCCCCGCGCTCCTCGTCACCGGTCTGCACCCCGCCGGCCAGGCCGTAGGCGGTGTCGTTGCCCAGCTCCACCGCCTCGGCCTCGGTGCGGAAGCGCTCGACGGTCATGATCGGGCCGAAGGTCTCCTCCTGCACCAGGCGCATCGAGCGGTCGCAGCCGTCGAAGATCGTGGGCTCGTAGAAGAAGCCGCGGGCCAGGTCCGGGTCCGCGGGGCGGCGCCCACCGGTGACGAGCCTGGCGCCCTCCTGCAGCCCGAGGCGCACGTAGCCCTCGACCTTGTCCCGGTGCACCGCCGAGACCAGCGGCCCGGACTCGGTGCCCTCGTCCAGCCCGTTGCCCAGCCGGACGCGCCGGGCGCGCTCGGCGACGCGGGCCACGAGCTCGTCGGCGATCGACTCCTCCACGATGAGCCGGGTGCCCGCGGAGCACACCTGACCGGCGTGCAGGAACACCCCGGTCAGGACGGTGTCGGCGGCGCGCTCGAGGTCGACGTCGGCGAAGACGAGCTGGGGGTTCTTGCCCCCCAGCTCGACCGTCGTGCGCTTGACGGTCTGCGCGGTCGAGCGCAGGATCGCGCGGCCGGTCTCCAGCCCGCCGGTGAAGGAGACCAGGTCGACGGCCGGGTGCTCGGTCAGGACCGGCCCGATGGCGGACCCCGCCCCCAGCACGAGGTTGACGACGCCGTCGGGCACGCCCGCCTCGACCAGCAGCCGCACCAGGTGCACCGTGCTCAGCGGGGTGACCTCGCTGGGCTTGAGGACGACGGTGTTCCCCGCGGCCAGCGCGGGGGCGACCTTCCACGACATCTGCAGCAGCGGGTAGTTCCACGGCGCGATCAGGGTGCACACGCCGACCGGGTGGTGCACGACCCGGCTGACGACGTCGTCGCGGCCGACGTCCACGGTGCGGTCGACCTCGACGAGGACCTGCTCGGCGTAGTAGCGGAAGACCGCCGCCACGTCGTCGACGTCGATGCGGCTCTCCACCAGGGTCTTGCCGGTGTCCAGGGTCTCGGTGCGGGCGATCTCCTCGCGGTCGCGCTCGAGCAGGTCCGCGACGCGGCGCAGCAGCGCCGAGCGCTCCTGGACACCGGTGCGCGGCCACGGCCCGGTGTCGAAGGCGCGGCGCGCCGCGAGGACGGCCGCCTCCGCGTCGGGGGCGGAGGCCTCGTCGACGGTCGTGAAGACCTCGCCGTCGTAGGGGTTGACGACCTCGCGACGGCCGCCCTCGGCGGCCGGTCGCCAGGTGGAGTCGATGAACAGCTCGGGCACGGTGGCTCCTCCGGGTCTGCGGGACGGTCAGTTCGCCTGGCGGGTGGAGTCCTGCTGCAGCCGCAGCCACTCCACGTGGCGCTCGTACTGGTCGAGCACGTCGTCGATCAGCTGGGAGTGCGTGTAGCCCATCACGTCGTAGCCCTGCCCGCCCTCGGCGAGGTGCACCTCGAGGCGGGAGTAGGCCTGCTCACGGTCGTCGCCGGACCGGCGCCGGTCGTCGCGGGCGAAGACGGGGACGGGCAGCTCGGCCCGGTGGACCCGGTAGCAGAACGGCTGCGCCTGTCCCAGGTCCGCGGCCAGCTGCGCGTAGCGGTCCCCGAACGCGTCGGTGGTCCAGCCCACCTCCGCGTCCACCCCGCGCTCGCACATCTCACCGGCGACCTCCCGCAGCGCGGGCAGGACGACCTCGTCCAGGTGCCGCTGAGCGGCGTCGCGGGACGGGTACCCCATCGCCCGACCCAGGCGCAGGCGCCAGCTGTCGCCGTCGCGCCGCTCGGGCACGCCGGGGCTGCGGCCCGACAGCCGGCCCGGCAGGCTGGAGACCCGGCTGACGTCCCGCAACCCCTCCAGGCGCAGCGCCTTGTACAGCCCGACCATGACCAGCAGCATCACGAAGGTGAACGGCAGGCCCATGACGACGGTGGCGCTCTGCAGGGCGGTGACACCGCCGACCAGCAGCATCCCCACCGTGAGCAGGCCGGTGACCAGGGCCCAGAAGACGCGCAGGCCGGTGCCGGCGTCGGTGTTCGGCGTGGGCAGCCTGGACGACAGGTTCGCCATCACCAGGGCGCCGGAGTCGGCGGAGGTCACGTAGAACAGCAGGCCGACGACGGTCGCCAGGCCGGCCACGAACGTGAACGCCGGGTACTCCATGAGCAGGGTGTAGAACCCCCGCTCGGGCGTGTTCACGGTCAGCTCGCCGAAGTCCGAACCGCCCCGGCGCACCGCGTCGATGGCGCTGTTGCCGAAGATCGAGACCCACATGACGATGTAGGCGAACGGGATCGTCAGGCTGCCCAGCACGAACTGGCGGATGGTGCGCCCGCGGGAGATCCGGGCCAGGAACATGCCCACGAACGCCGCCCAGGCGGCCCACCACGCCCAGAAGAACAGCGTCCAGCCGTTCATCCAGTCCTGCGGGTTCGTCCAGGCGAAGGTCTCCATCGTCAGGGACCCGAACCCGCTGGCGAAGTCACCGATGTTCATGACCAGGCCGTTGAGCAGCAGCGTGGTGTTCCCCGCGATCAGCACGAACAGCACCAGGCCCGCGGCGAGGAGCACGTTGAGCTGGGACAGCAGCTTGATGCCCCGGTCCACGCCGGTGACGGCGGAGATCGTGGCCAGCACGACCGCGAGGGCGATCAGCCCGATCTGGGCGGCCGGGCCCTCGGGGACGCCGAACAGGACGAACAGGCCGAAGTTCAGCTGCACGACGGCGATGCCCAGCGACGTCGCGACCCCGAAGATCGTGCCGAGCATGGCGGCGATGTCGACGCCGTGACCGAGGGCACCGTGCACGCGCCGGCCGAACACCGGGTACAGCGCCGAGCGGATCGCCAGGGGCAGGTTCATGCGGTAGGAGAAGTACCCCAGGGCCATGCCCATGAGCGCGTACATCCCCCAGCCGGAGATGCCGTAGTGGAACATCGTCCACACGGTCGCCTCGCGCGCGGCGGCCACCGTGCCGCCCTGGCCGACCGGCGGCTGCAGGAACTGCGTCACCGGCTCGGCGACCGCGAAGAACATCAGGTCCGTGCCGATGCCGGCGGCGAACAGCATCGACACCCAGGCGAAGGTGCTGAACTGCGGGGAGGAGTGCTCCGGGCCGAGCTTGGTGCGCCCGTACCGCGACAGCGCCAGGACCACGACGAAGACGAGCACGACCGTGGCGAACAGGACGTAGTACCAGCCGAACCACTGCCCCACCCAGCCCACCGCGGCGGAGATCACCGACGAGGCGGACTCGGGGGCGAGCAGGATCCAGCTCGCCAGCGCGAGCACGGCGATCGCCGCTCCCCAGAAGACCGGCGCCTGCACGCGGGCCTCGCGCCCCGCCGGGCCCGCCCCGGCGCCGCCGGTGGGCTGCACCGCGGTGCTCCCGTCGGGGTCGGTCCCGTGGCGGGTGCTCCCGTCGGGGGTGGTTCCGTCGGGACTGCTGCCGGCGGGGGTGGTGCCGGGTGTGCTCACGGGTCCTCCTGCTCGTGCCGGGTACCGTCGCGGCGGCACCCGGCGGCACCGGGGGGCCCGGGCGGGGCGGCGATCGGCGGTGCGGTCGCGGTGCGGCTGTCCAGCGGGGTGGTCGACGCCGGACGACGGCACACCTTAGGTGGGGAGCAACGGTTGCTGTCAAACGCGTCACCACCGCTGCAGGGAGCACGGGTCGCCGGGTCGGGCGCCGTCCGCCAGGGTGGGACCATGGTGCGGATGCAGCGGTTCGGGGTGTGGGCGCCGACGGCGCAGCGGGTGGACGTGGTGGTCGGCACCGGCGACGGGGCCGCGCGGCACGCGATGCAGCGCAGCGGGTCGCCGCGGGAGGGCTGGTGGAGCACCGAGGTCGAGGGTGCCGGGCACGGCACCCGCTACGCGTTCTCCCTCGACGGCGGCGACGCGCGCCCCGACCCCCGCTCGGGCTGGCAGCCCGAGGGGGTGCACGCGGCCAGTGCCGTGGTCGACCCCGCCACGTTCACCTGGAGCGACGACGCGTGGACCGGCCGCGACGCGCGCGGGGCGGTCTTCTACGAGCTGCACGTGGGCACCTTCACGCCGGAGGGCACCTTCGCCGCGGCGACCGCGAAGCTGGACCACCTCGTCGACCTCGGCGTCCAGGTGGTGGAGGTGCTGCCGGTCTCGGCGTGGGACGGGCCGTGGAACTGGGGCTACGACGGCGTCGCCCCCTACGCGGTGCAGCACGAGTACGGCGGCCCCGAGGGGTTCGCCGCGTTCGTGGACGCCTGCCACGGCAAGGGGCTGGCCGTCGCGCTGGACTGCGTCTACAACCACCTCGGGCCCAGCGGCAACTACCTGGCCGAGTTCGGCCCGTACTTCACCGACAAGCACGACACCCCGTGGGGCGCAGCGGTCAACCTCGACGACACCGGCTCGCAGGAGGTGCGCCGCTGGATCTGCGACAACGCGCTGCGCTGGTTCCGCGACTTCCACGTCGACGCGCTGCGCCTGGACGCCGTGCACGCCCTCGTCGACGACTCCCCGACGCACGTGCTCGCCCAGCTGGCCGACGAGGTCGCCGAGCTCTCGCGCGAGCTGGGCAGGCCCCTGTCCCTGGTGGCCGAGTCCGACCTCAACGACGCGGCGATGGTGACCCCCAGGGCCCAGGGCGGCACGGGCATGACGGCCCAGTGGGACGACGACGTGCACCACGCCCTCCACGCGCTGCTGACCGGCGAGCGCCAGGGCTACTACGCGGACTTCGGCTCCCCCGAGGTGCTGAAGACGACGTTCGAGGAGGCGTTCTTCCACGCGGAGCGGTTCTCCGCCTTCCGCGGCGAGGTGTGGGGGAAGAGGGTCGACCGGGACCGGGTGCCGGGCACGGCGTTCCTGGGGTACCTGCAGACCCACGACCAGGTCGGCAACCGCGCCGTGGGCGAGCGCATCGGGCACCTGCTGAGCGAGGCGCGCCTGGCGGCCGGGGCGGCGCTGTACCTGCTGGGGCCGTTCACCCCGATGATCTTCATGGGCGAGGAGTGGAACGCCTCCACGCCGTGGCAGTTCTTCACCTCCTTCCCCGACCCCGAGCTGGGCCAGGCGGTCAGCCGGGGCCGTCGCTCGGAGTTCGGCGACCACGGCTGGAGCGCGGAGGACGTGCCCGACCCGCAGGACCCGGCGACGAGGGAGCGCTCGGTGCTGCGCTGGGACGAGCTGGGGCGGGAGCAGCACGCGCGGGTGCTGGAGTGGTACCGCACGCTGACGCGGCTGCGCCGCGAGGTCCCCGAGCTGCGCGACGCCGACCTGCGGCGGGTGCGCGTGGACGCGGCGGACGGCGCGCTGGTGCTGCACCGCGGACCGTACCGGGTGGTCGTCTCGCTGGGCGGCGGGGACGACGTGGCCGTCGGCGGGGCCCCGCTGGAGGTGCTCGCCGCGTTCCCGGCCGGGCCGGCACCGGAACTGCTCGCCGGGGGCGTGCGCTTCGCCGGTGAGGGCATCGCCGTGGTGCGGGTGGCGTGAGCGGCGCCGCCGGGGGCGGCGAGCGGGCCGAGCAGGTGCGGCGGGCCGCGGTGCGGCTGGCCGCCCTGGCCCAGGACGGCCTGGCCTACTCCGTCGGCGACGCCACCAAGGACTACGACACCGCCCGCTACCGGCAGATCACCGAACTGGCCGCGGGCCTGCTGGCGAGCGTGTCCGGCACGCCCGTGGAGGAGCTGCGCCTCGTGCTGGGCCGCGACGCCGGGTACGCCACCCCCAAGGTGGACGTGCGCGCCGGCGTGGTCGACGAGCGGGAGCGGCTGCTGATGCTGCGCGAGCGCAGCGACGGGCTCTGGTCGCTGCCCGGTGGCTGGGTCGACCCCGGCGACCGGCCCGGGGAGGCCGCGGTGCGCGAGGTGCTGGAGGAGACCGGGTACCCGGTGGAACCGGTGAAGCTGGTGGCGGTGTGGGAGCGCGACGTGCGCGGCAAGCAGCCGCCGCTGCCGGTGTCCGTGTTCCACCTGTTCTTCCTGTGCCGGCCGGTGGGCGAGCCGGTGGCCGCGCAGGACCTGGAGACCCTCGAGGTCGGCTGGTTCGGCCTGGACGAGCTGCCGGAGCTGTCGGGGGCGCGCGTCACGCGCGAGGAGCTGGAGCGGGTGCTGGCGCACCACCGCGACACCTCGCTGCCCACGGAGTGGGACTAGCGCGGCCGGACCGGGACGGCGGGGCGGCGACCCGGCCGCCCCGCCGCGCGGGTCAGCCGGCGGCGACGGCGACGACCGGCAGGGCGACGAACACCCCGCCGGTGTAGACCGGCACGACCCAGCGCCGCCGCGCCGCCAGGGCGCCCAGGCCCTCGGCGAGGCGGACCGGCAGGTACCGGATCCGCGGCAGCGGGTAGATCAGCGTGACGGCGGTGACGTTGAACAGCACGTGGACCAGGGCGATGACGAGCCCCTCCGGCTGGCCGGTGGCCAGCGCCGCCAGCAGCGCCGTCAGGGTGGTGCCCAGGTTGGCGCCCAGGGTGATCGGGTAGGCGTTGCGCACGGTGAGCGCCCCAGCGGCCACGAGCGGGAGCAGCGTGACGGTGACGATGGAGGAGCTGACCACGAGGATCGCCGCGACCGTGCCCACGGCGATGCCGACCAGGCCACCGGCCCGCCCGACCGACCGGTTCGCCTTCTCCTGCAGGGGCCCGGCGATGACCGCCCGCATGTTCTTGCTGAGGTACCGGATCGTGACGTAGAGGGCCGCGACGCCGAGCACGAGCATGACCGTGCCCAGCCCCGCCCCCGCCGGCACCAGGGCCGACAGGACCGTCTCGACCGCGGCGTTGGCCGGGTCGGTGGCCATCGCCAGCGGGCTCGTGGTCTCCACCCCGGTGATGCCGGTGTCCGCGACGACGCCGGCGAGCCAGCGCGCCGCCGAGGACAGGAACCCGGTCAGCAGTTCCAGGGGCAGCAGGACCAGCACCGCCAGGAAGTTGAAGAGGTCGTGCATCGTCGCCGCTGCGACGACCTGCCGGAACTCGTCGCGCCGGCGCATGCTGACCATCGTGACGATCGTGTTGGTCACGGTGGTGCCGATGTTGGCGCCCATCACCATGGGCACGGCCGTCTCGACGGGGACGACGCCCGTCGCCACCAGGCCGACGATCGTGGAGGTGGTCACCGACGACGACTGAACCAGGATGGTGGCGAGGACGCCGGCGAACAGGCCCGAGAGCGGGTGGCTGACCCCCGCGAGCACCGCGTCGCCGAACCCCTCGCCCATCTGGGCGATGCCGTCCTCCAGCACCCCCACCGCGACGAGGAAGAGGTACAGCAGCACCAGGGCCAGCAGGGCGCGGACGGCGACCTGCCTGCCGCTGGGGCGTGGACCGTCGGGGGACCGCGCCTGCGACTGCGGCCGAGCGGGGACGTCGTGCGTGCGCGTGCGGTGTGCCATGGGGCCCTCCGGGATCGGGTGCGCGACGCCCGAGGAGTGCCCCCCGCCGGTGAACCCCCGGTGACGACCGCCGCAACCGTGCGCGTCGGGGTCGTGGCGCCCCGGTCGCTCCCGGACGGGGTCAGGCCAGCGCGGCGCCGTCGCGGGCCAGCGCCGACAGCCGGGAGACCGCGCGCAGGTACTTCTTGCGGTACCCGCCGTGCAGCAGTTCGTCGGTGAAGACCGCGTCGAAGGGGACGCCGGAGGCGACGACCGGGATGTCGCGGTCGTACAGGCGGTCGGCGAGCACGACGAGGCGCAGGCCGACCATCTGGTCGGAGACGGTGCCCACCCCGCGCAGGCACACGGCCGCGGTGTCGCGGACCATCGCGCCGTAGCGGCTGGGGTGCACGCGGGCCAGGTGCGCCAGGACGGCGTCGAAGTCGTCCAGGGTGGCGCCGGGACGGGCCGCGGCGACGCGCTCGACGTCGGCGTCGTCCAGCGGAGCCGGAGCGGCCGGCAGGCCGCGGTGGCGGTAGTCCTCGCCGTCCACCCGCTGCACCGCGAACTGACCGGCCAGGGCCTGGATCTCGCGCTGGAAGTCCTGGGCGGCGAAGCGCCCCTCCCCCAGCGCACCGGGCAGCGTGTTGGAGGTGGCGGCGAGCTTGACGTCGCGGTCCACCAGCTCGCGCATCAGCCGGGACATCAGGACCGTGTCGCCGGGGTCGTCGAGCTCGAACTCGTCGATGCACACCAGGTCGTGCGGGGCCAGGGCGTCGACGGCCTGGCGGAAGCCGAGCGCCCCGACGAGGTTGGTGTACTCCACGAAGGTGCCGTAGGCGGCGGTGCGCCCGCCCTCGGTGACGACCTGGTGGTAGAGCGAGGACAGCAGGTGGGTCTTGCCGACGCCGAAGCCGCCGTCGAGGTACACGCCCGGCGCGCCCTGCGGGGCGCTGCGGCGCTTGAACAGCCCCGCGAGGCCGCCGCCGCGCCCGCCACCGCCGGCCAGGACCCGCTCGCCGAAGCCGCTCATCGCCGCCACGGCCTCGGCCTGGGTGGGCTGGTCGGGCGCGGGCACGTAGCTGGCGAAGCGCACGCCCGAGAAGCGCGGCGGCGGCACCAGCTCCGCGACCAGCTGCTGCGGGGGCACCCGGGGGTCGCGCTCGACCAGGGAGCCCGCCGCGCTGCGCTCCTGGGGCTGCACGGGCGTCTCCTCGGGTCGGCTCACCCGGACAAGGGTAGTGAGGCGGGCGGCACCCGGCGTCCGGGGCGTCTGGCAGGATCGCGACGCGGCGGGAACGCGACCGCGCGGCGCGGTGTTGGTGCTGCTGCGGGCGCGCAGCCCGCCGGACGCGAGACGCCCCCACCGCACGGAGGACGACAGTGGCCCTGCCCCACGACGGCGACGAGAAGCTCGCCGCCTACGCCCACCCCGAGAAGCTCGTCACGACCGCCTGGCTGGCCGAGCACCTCGGCGAACCGGGCCTGAAGGTGGTGGAGAGCGACGAGGACGTCCTGCTGTGGGACACCGGGCACGTGCCCGGTTCGGTGAAGGTGGACTGGCACACCGAGCTGAACGACCCGGTGACGCGCGACTACGTCGACGGCGAGGGGTTCGCGGCGCTGATGTCCCGCAAGGGCATCTCCCGCGAGGACACCGTGGTGATCTACGGCGACAAGAACAACTGGTGGGCCGCCTACGCGCTGTGGGTGTTCACCCTGTTCGGGCACCCCGACGTGCGGCTGCTGGACGGCGGGCGCGCCAAGTGGATCGCCGAGGGCCGCGAGACGACCACCGAGGCCCCCGAGCCGGAGCCGGCGCAGTACCCCGTCGTCGAGCGGCAGGACGCCTCGATCCGCGCGTTCAAGGAGGACGTGCTGGCCCACCTGGGCGGCCGGCTCGTCGACGTCCGCTCCCCGCAGGAGTACACCGGTGAGCGCACCCACATGCCCGACTACCCCGAGGAGGGGACCGTGCGCGGCGGGCACATCCCCGGCGCCGAGAGCGTGCCGTGGGCGCGCGCGGCCGCCGAGGACGGCACCTTCCGCACCCGCGCGGAGCTGGAGGAGATCTACCAGCAGGAGAAGGGCCTGGCCCCCGGCGACGACGTGATCGCCTACTGCCGCATCGGGGAGCGCTCCAGCCACACCTGGTTCGTGCTGACGCACCTGCTGGGCTTCGAGAAGGTCCGCAACTACGACGGCTCGTGGACCGAGTGGGGCAACGCGGTGCGCGTGCCGATCGCCGTCGGCCCGGACAAGGGCGAGGCGCCGGCGGTGCGGCGGTGAGCGAGGACGTCTTCTCCCCCACCGCGGGGCTGCCGCCGGCGATGGCGCAGATCGTCGAGGAGTTCCAGGCGCTGCCCGAGCGCGAGCGGCTGCAGCTGCTGCTGGAGTTCAGCCAGGGCCTGCCGGCGCTGCCGGCGCACCTGGCCGACCACCCCGAGCTCATGGAGCGCGTGGACGAGTGCCAGTCGCCGGTGTTCGTCAACGTCGAGGTGGACGCCTCCTCGGCGGTGCACCTGCACGTGTCCGCTCCCCCGGAGGCGCCCACGACGCGCGGGTTCGCCGGGGTGCTGCGCGAGGGCCTGGACGGGCTGCCCGCGGCGCAGGTCCTCGACCTGCCCCCGGACGTGTGCTCGCGCCTGGGCCTGGAGCGGGCGGTCAGCCCGCTGCGCATGCGCGGCATGACGGGGATGCTGGCCCGGGTCAAGCGCCAGGTGCGGGTCGCGACCGCGTCCTGAACCCCGGGCACCGGCACTACCCTTGCAGGTTCAAGCAGTTGTCCGCCGGCCGGTGGCCGGCACGAGGAGACGCACGTGACCGAGGTCCAGGAGTCCGGCACCACCACCCCGCCGGGGCAGCGCGCCACCGTGCCGGGGCAGCACGCCGGCCTGCCGCCGCAGCACCCGGCGCTGCCGATCGTGCGGGTGTCCGAGGCCGTCCTGCCCACCACCCACGGCACCTTCCGGGCGGTGGCCTACCGGCAGGCCGACGGCGTCGAGCACCTCGCGCTGGTCGCCGGTGAGGTCGGCGACGGACACGGCGTCCTGGTCCGGCTGCACTCCGAGTGCCTCACCGGCGACGTCCTGGGATCGCTGCGCTGCGACTGCGGCCCCCAACTGCACGCCGCGCTGGCGGCGATCACCGAGCGCGGACGTGGTGTCGTGCTGTACCTGCGCGGGCAGGAGGGCCGCGGCATCGGTCTCGCCGAGAAGATCGCCGCCTACGCCCTGCAGGAGCGCGGCCGCGACACCGTCGAGGCCAACCTCGACCTCGGCCTGCCGGTGGACTCGCGCGACTACACCGGCGCGGCCGCCGTGCTGCGCGACCTGGGCGTGCGGGACGTGGAGCTCCTGACGCACAACCCCGTCAAGGTCGAGGCGCTGCGCGGGCACGGGGTGCCGGTGCTGGCCCGCCGGGACCTGCCGGTGGCCCAGACGCCGGACAACGTGCGCTACCTGCGCACCAAGCGCGACCGGATGGGCCACCGCCTGCCGGGCGTGTCCTGAGGCGCTTCCCCGCCCGTCCCCGCCCGGTGGGGTCCGGTGCCGGGGGCCGCGGTTCGGTTCAGTGGCTGTCCGTGCCGCGCTGCGAGAGCAGGCGCGGCGCCACGAGCCGGTCGGCGACCAGGCCCGTCACCAGCGAGTACACCGCCTTGTGCGCCACGTCGACGACCTGCTCGCGCACCGGCCACGTGTGCGGGGGCGCCCCCGCGCCCGAGACGTTCTCCGCCGTCTGGTCGAACGCCAGCCGCACCGCCGTGTGCGTGAGGGAAGCCCTCGGCCCCCGCATCCCCAGCGCCGACCACGCACCGCGCAGCGCGCCCAGCGTCGCACCGGTGCCCCAGTGCATCGCGTGGTTCGCCAGCCACGGCCGCTCGTCGTCGCCGACCGGACGCCCCAGCAGCCCCAGCAGCGCCCGCGCCGGCACGTAGGAGTTCGGCCGGTGCGTCAGCGCCTGCTCGACCTTCTCGCCTGCCGTCATCACGGCCACCCCCGCCAGACCGGCCAGCGCACCGCGCCCGGCCGCAGCCAGCAGCAGCGCACCGCGCCCGGATCGCCCCACCTGGTCCTCCACGTGCTCCCCGCCCCCCTCGTCGGCTCCCGCCGCGGGCACCCGACCGTGCCCGACGACCATGCTGGTGCACTCGCGCCCGCCCGGCGAGGCGGCGACCTCGTGCACCACCGCGAACCCCTCCGCGCGCAACGCCGCGGCGCTCAGCAGCGAGCGCCGGTGCGCGTGGCGGGCCAGCACCTCCGCGGGCACCCGCTCGTCCACCGGGCGGCCGCGGTCGCGCTCCAGCAGCGCGGGCAGCGGCAGGTGCGGCATCAGCACCGCCTCGGCGGGCAGGCCCCCCGCGGCGGCGGTGCGCAGGTGCTCCACCCGTTCGGCGCGGCGCAGGTGGGTGGCGTCGGCGAGGTAGCCCGCCCGCAGGCCCGCCAGCGCCTGGCAGCGGCGGCGCGCGCGGCGCACCGCCGGCGGCGAGTACGCCTGCAGGTCCCGCACCGGACGCCCGGCGGCGGCGTCGGCGGCGCGCAGCTCGCGGCGCAGGTCGTCCAGGCTCACCACGGGCAGCGCCGGGCGGGTGCGCCGCAGCAGGGCGCGGCGCAGCGTCGTCTTGCCGCTGCCGGCGGCGCCGACGAGCACCA
The DNA here is from genome assembly GCF_050871845.1 of Kineococcus arenarius subsp. arenarius. Classification (NCBI taxonomy): domain Bacteria; kingdom Bacillati; phylum Actinomycetota; class Actinomycetes; order Kineosporiales; family Kineosporiaceae; genus Kineococcus; species Kineococcus arenarius. The sequence goes on along the minus strand of NZ_JBJLSE010000017.1, from coordinate 47,244 downwards.
GCACCACCGGTGCGGGCTCCCGGCACCCGCTCGCGGTGCGCTCGGCGCAGGCGGTGCACGCGCACCCGGGCACCGCGGGCAGCGCGGGCATCAGCCCGCCGGCGGGGCGAGGTCCGGGACCGCGGCGGCGTCGAGGTGGGTGCGCAGGAACCGGCGCACCGCGTCCTCCCACCCCGCCGGGTCCACGTTCCACTCCTTGGTGTGGCGGGCCGTGCCGCTGCGCACGAACGTCACCAGGTCCGGGCGCGCCTCGGCCAGCCGCGCCGACGGCCCCGAGGGCACGTAGTCGTCGGCGTCGGAGTGCAGCAGCAGCACCGGCAGGTGCAGCTCCTGCGCGCGGCCCACCCAGTCCATGCGGCGCAGGTCCACCGGCCCGTCCACGCCGATCAGCCGCCGGCCCAGCGGGTGCCCCAGCAGGCCCAGCCCGTACCGCCCCAGCCGCACCGGCAACCGGTGGCGCCGGGCCTGGTGGTCCAGGACGTCGTACCAGTCCAGCACGGGGCCGTCCAGGACGACGGCGGCCACGTGCCGCGCCAGCGGGGAGCGGGCCACCAGCTGCAGCGCGATCGCCCCGCCCATGGACCACCCCACCAGGACCAGCCGGCGCGCGCCGTGCTCCAGGGCGTACCGGCAGGCGGCCTCCACGTCGTGCCACTCGGTGTCGCCCAGCCCGTAGCGCCGCGCCGGGGACGGCGGGCCGTCGGCGTCGTTGCGGTAGGCGGGCACCAGGCACGTCAGCCCCAGCTCGTGCAGCGGCGGCAGCGCCCGCAGCGCCTCCTCCCGGGTGGCGCCGCGCCCGTGCACCAGCACCGCCCAGGTGCCGCCCTGCGCCGCCGCGGGGGCCGGCACCCGCCAGCAGGGCAGCTCCCCCACCTCCGAGCGCACCACGACGTCCTCGTGCGCCAGGCCCAGCGCGCCGCGCGGGGTGCCGGCGAAGAAGTACTGGTTCCAGCGCCCCGCCCCCGGGCGGGGCGTGCCCGCGTCCACGCCCAGCAGCTCGCGGGTGACGCGCTCGCCGGTGGCCTCCAGCACGCGCCCGACGCGGAGGTGGCCGCGCCCGCCGTCGGTCCACACCCCGTAGCGGCCGGGCACGACGGTGTCGGCGGTGGCACCCAGCACGACGCGGTGCGGGCCCACCTGCAGGACCTCCACGTCGTCGGGCTTGTGGCGGGCGGGGGTGACCACGGCGCGCGCGAAGGCGGTGGCGACGGCCGTGGCGGCGGCCGCCGTCCCCGCGGCGAGGACCGCGCCGGAGGCCGCGGCGCCCAGCACGGCGCGCCGGTGGCCGTTCACGCGGGGCCGCCGCGCGCCACCCGCAGCGCCGTGCGCACCAGCGGCACCTGCAGGGGCAGCCGCGCCAGGGTGACGGCCCGGCGCAGCGCGCCGGCCCGGCCGCGGGCGTGCCGGGCGTCCAGCGCCATCCGCCCGTTGGCCGGCCACACCGCCAGCAGGAACCCGGCGCCCGCCCAGCCGGCCGCCCGGCGGGTGGCGGGAACGCTCAGCCCGGCGGCCAGCGCCAGCTCCGCCACGCCGGAGGCGGTCGTCCAGGCCCGGGGCGGCCCGGGCAGCGAACGCGGCACGATCGCGTCGAAGACCCCCGGGCGGCGCAGGTGGGCCAGCCCGGCAACGCCGAACAGCACCGCCAGCGGCGCCCACCGCGCCGTGCTCGCCGGCACCGCCGCTGCCGCACCCCGCCCCAGGACCACGGGGCGATCCTGCCGCAGCCGCACGGGCCCGCGCACGGGGCCCCCGGTAGCGTGACCGGGGTGAGCCACCCCGCCGTGCCGCCCGTCGACCAGCCCGCTGAGCAGGCCCCCCGGGACGGGGCGGACGCCCCGTGGACCGTCGTGGTCCTGACCGAGGAGGCGCTGGGCCTGATCGACGCGGGCAACATCGCCGCCCTGCACGAGGACGAGGACGTGCACCACGTCGTCGTGGTGCCCGCCGACACCGAGCGCAACCTGCTGGCGGACGTGCTCGACCACCTCAGCCTCGGTGAGCTGCGCGCCGCGCTGGAGGAGGTGCGCGCCGGTCGACCCGACCCCGAGCGGGCCCGCGTCGACGCCGAGACGGCGCTGGCGCGCTCCCTGGAGCAGCTGCGCGCGCTGGGGCTGGACGCCGAGGGGCGCACGAGCGGCGACGACCCGGTCCCCGTGGTGCGCGAGCTGCTGGGCGCGCTGCCCGGCGCGCGCGAGCTGGTCGTCGTCACCCGCCCGCACGCCGTGGAGGACACCTTCCACACCGACTGGGCCTCCCGCGCCCGCGACACCCTCGGGGTGCCGGTGCTGCACCTGTACGCCGGCACCACGCGGCTCGGCTGAGCGGAACACCCCCCGCGGCGGGCAGGTTGCACGGGGCATGACCACCCCGGAGACGACCGCGAAGAAGTACGCCGTCACGAAGTCCGACGAGCAGTGGCGCGAGGAGCTGTCCCCGCAGGAGTACGCCGTCCTGCGCCAGGCCGGCACCGAGCGGCCGTTCAGCAGCGAGTACGAGGACGACCCCACCGAGGGCGTGTACGCCTGCCGCGCGTGCGGCGCGGAGCTGTTCACCAGCACGACGAAGTTCGCCTCGCACTGCGGCTGGCCGTCCTTCTACGACCCGAAGGACTCCGACGCCGTGGAGCTGATCGAGGACCGCTCGCTGGGGATGGTGCGCACCGAGGTGCGCTGCGCCACGTGCGGCTCGCACCTGGGTCACGTGTTCGAGGGTGAGGGCTTCCCCACGCCCACGGACCAGCGCTTCTGCATCAACGGGATCAGCCTGACGTTGCGCCCGACCGCCTCCTGACGCGCACCGGGCAGCGGGCGCGGGGCCGCTGCGGGTGCGGCCGTGCGGAGCCGGAGGCAGAGTGGACGGCATGAGCGAGCCGTACTCCGAGACCTACCAGCCGATCGACCCCGAGCTTGACCCGCTGGACGACCCGGACCTGCGCGCGCAGAACTCCTCGATCGACGGCGACGGCAACGAGGGCGACGAGCTGGGCGCCCTGCGCACGGACACGCTCCTCTTCGACGCGGACGACGACACCTACGACACGGGCCGCCAGGTGAGCCACGCCACCGAGGAGCTCATGAGCGACGACGTGGACGTGGACAACGAGACGATCGACGAGCGGGTGACGCAGGAGGAGCCGGACGAGTCCGGCGGTGCGGGGCACGCCGGCGTGGCCGACCACGTGGCCGCCGCCGACACCGAGGACCCCGAGCGCCTCTGAGGTCTTCCACGACGCGCGAGAGCCGCCGCCCCGGAGGGGCCGGCGGCTCTCGCGCGCGGTGGAGCCGTCAGGGCAGGGCGGCCACGAGCTCGGCCAGCGGCGTCCGGGTGCCGGTGTAGAACGGCACCTCCTCGCGCACGTGCCGGCGGGCCTCGGTGTTCCGCAGCTCGCGCATGAGGTCGACGATGCGGTGCAGCTCGTCGGCCTCGAAGGCCAGCACCCACTCGTAGTCGCCCAGCGCGAACGCGGAGACGGTGTTGGCGCGCACGTCGCCGTAGGAGCGGGCGGCCAGGCCGTGGTCGCGCAGCATCGTGCGCCGCTCCTCCTCGGGGAGCAGGTACCAGTCGTAGGAGCGCACGAACGGGTACACGCACAGGTAGCCGCGGGGTTCCTCCCCGGCCATGAACGCGGGGATGTGACCGCGGTTGAACTCGGCGGGGCGGTGCAGGGCGACGACCGACCACACCGGGGTGAGGTGGCGGCCCAGGCGGGTGGCGCGCAGCCGGCGGTAGGCCTCCTGCACGAGCTCGACGGTGTCGGCGTACCACCACACCATGAGGTCGGCGTCGGCGCGCAGGCCGGCGACGTCGTACAGGCCGCGCACCGTCAGGCCCTTGCCGGTGAGCTCGTCGAGCAGCGCCTGCACCTCGGCGGTCAGCTCGGCGCGGTCGGCCTCGCCGAGGGTGTCGCGCACCGCGAACACCGACCACATGGCGTAGGCGATGGTGTTGTTGATCTCCTCGGCGCTGGTGCGCGCGGCGCTCGGCGCCGCCGCGTTCGGGGTCTGCTCGCTCATGCCCCCATCGTCCACCCGGGCCGGGTGCACCCCGGAGCCGGGCCGGGTGAGCCCCGTCACCCCCGGCTCACCCCACCGGGGCGGGCAGCACCTCGTCGGCGGCGCGGGTGGCCGCGGCCACGCACGCCGGCACGCCCACCCCGTCCAGCACGGAACCGGCCAGCGCGAGCCCGCCGGCGGCGGCGACCGCGGCGCGCACCCGCTCGACCCGCTCGACGTGACCCACGGCGTACTGCGGCAGGCCGTCGACCCAGCGCACCACGGCCGAGCCCACCGAGTGCAGCGCGCGGCCCAGCAGGGCCGAGGCGTCGGCGGTGGCCCAGCGCAGCACGTCGGCGTCGTCGGCGTCGAGGGCCTCGCGCTCGCCGGCGCGGCCCAGCGAGACCCGCAGCACCCGCACGTCCGGGCGCTGGGCGGCCACCCAGTCCCACTTGTTCGCCGACAGGGTCAGCGCCTTGACGCGCAGGCCCGCGGCGGCCGCCTCCACGGGGGGCACGAGCACGCCGGAACCGGTCAGCCCGGCCAGCTCGTCGGTGGGCACGGCGAGCGCCGCGATGACCATGCTCGCGGTCTGCACCGCGGCCAGCTCGGCGGCGGCGGCGGGCACGGCGTCGCGCAGCAGCGCGGCGGCGGCGGGGGCGGGCACGGCCAGCACGACGGCGTCGGCGGTGCGGGTGCCGCCGGGGGTGCTCACGCGCCAGCCGCCGGCCGCCTCGCGCTGCAGGGCGGTGACGGGGGTGCCGGTGCGCACGGCGACGCCGGCGGCGGCCAGCGCCGCGGTCAGCGCCTCGGGCAGGCGGGCCACCCCGCCGGCGACACCGGCGAAGACGGGGCCGGCGGCGGCGGGCCGGGCCGCGGCGGCGGCGCGCACGGCGGCCAGCAGGGAGCCGCCGCGGCGGGCGCTCTCCCACAGGGCCGGGACGGTGGCGCGCAGGGACAGGCGGTCGGCGTGCCCGGCGTAGACACCGCCGAGGAGGGGCTCGACGAGGCGGTCGACGACCTCGCGGCCGACGCGGGCGGCGACGTGCTCGGCGACGGCGACGTCGTGCTCCAGCGGTGCGGCGGGCAGGTCCTCCTCGGCGCGCACGCGTTCGACGGCGGCGGGGTCGAGCAGGCCGGCGACCTGGTCGGCGGAGCCGGGCACCCCCATGACGGTGCCGGCGGGCAGGCGGTGCAGGGAGCCGTGCGAGCGCACGGCGGCCGCGGCGGTCGCCGGGTGCACGAGGTCGTCGCCGAGCCCGGCGGCGCGGATCAGCTCGACGGCCTCGGGGCGTCGGGCGAGGACGGACTCCGCGCCGAGGTCGACGACGACGCCGCCGACCTCGGCGCGCTGCAGGACCCCGCCGGTGCGGGGCGAGGCCTCCAGCACCTCCACGTCGGCGCCGCGGTGCAGCAGCCGGTGCGCGGCGGCCAGGCCGCTGACGCCGCCGCCGACTACCACGACGCGCGGTCGCGGACCCGCCGGCACGCTCACTCGGCGCCCTCGGCGCCGCGCCAGGCGTGCACCTCGTCGACGACGCGGGCCAGCACGCCCGGGTCGGCCGTGGGCGGCACCCCGTGGCCGAGGTTGAACACGTGCCCGGCGCCGGCGCGCTCACCGGCGGCCAGCACGCGGCGCACCTCGCCGCGCAGCACGTCCCAGGGCGCGGACAGCAGCGCGGGGTCGAGGTTGCCCTGCACGGCCACGGGCCGGCCGGCGCCGGCGCGCCCGCGCGCGGCACCGACGTCCAGCGGCACCCGGAAGTCCACGCCGAGGACGTCCACACCGCCGTCGACGGCGGCCATCGCGCCGAGCAGCTCCCCGGTGCCGGTGCCGAAGTGGGTGCGCGGCACGTCCAGGCCGGCCACGGCGCCCAGCGCGGCGGCGGAGTGCGGCACCACGTGCCGCTCGTAGTCGGCCAGGGACAGCGAGCCGACCCAGGAGTCGAACAGCTGCACCGCGGAGGCGCCGGCGAGGACCTGCGCGCGCAGGAACGCACCGGTGATCTGCGCCAGGCGCGCGGCCAGGTCGTGCCACAGCTGCGGGTCGGCGTGCATGAGCGCCTTGGTGCGCAGCAGGTCCCGGGAGGGGCCGCCCTCGACGAGGTAGCTGGCCAGGGTGAAGGGGGCGCCGGCGAAGCCGATGAGGGGGGTGCCGGTGGCGCGCAGCTCCCCCACCGCCAGGCGCACGGCCTCGGTGACGTGGTCGAGGCGGTCGGGGGTCAGCTCCGGCACGCGGTCGAGGTCGGCGCGGGTGCGCACCGGCTCGGCGATGACGGGCCCGGTGCCGGGCACGATCTCCACCCCGACGCCGGCGGCCTCCAGGGGGACGACGATGTCGGAGTAGAAGATCGCGGCGTCCACGCCGTAGCGGCGCACCGGCTGCAGGGTGATCTCGGCGACCATCTCGGGGCGGCGGCAGGACTCCAGCATCGTGGTGCCCTCGCGGACCGCGCGGTACTCCGGCAGGGAGCGCCCGGCCTGGCGCATGAACCACACGGGGGTGCGCTCCGGGCGCAGGCCGCGGGCGACGTCGCCGCGAGCCACCCGCAGGTAGGGGGCGTCGCGCAGGTGCTCCTCGTGCGGTGCGCCCGGGGCGGCGGCGGGGGCGGGGGCGTCAGCGGGTCCAGGCACGCGCCCGATCGTCGCACGGCGCGGCGCGCCCACCACCGCGCCCCGCGTCCCTAGTCTCACCACCCGTGACGCTCTCCCGAGTGCCCGGCGCGACCCGTGACGGCACGGGTCCCGACGCCTTCGAGCGCGCCGTGCGGGCGCTGCGCGACGTGCGCCTGCGCCCGGACGTGGTGCTGAGCGAGGTGCCGGCGCCGGCGCGGATCGCCCCGCACGCGGTGGCGCTGGCCGGGGACGTCGTGGTCGACGGCGAGGAGCTGGCCACGGGCCGCTTCATCCTGCTGCACGACCCGTCCGCCCCGCCGGAGTGGGAGGGCACCTTCCGCGTCGTGACGTACGCGCGGGCGGACCTCGAGGCGGAGCTGGGCGCGGACCCGATGCTCGGGCAGGTCGGGTGGAGCTGGCTGGAGGACGGGCTGCGCGAGCACGGCGCGCGCGCGACCGGGGTGGGCGGGACCGTCACGCGCGTGCTGTCGGAGGGGTACGGGGCGCTGGCGGAGCGGCCGCCGTCGGTGGACGTGGAGCTGCGCGCCTCCTGGACGCCGCTGCCGGACGCGGGTCCCGCCGGGCAGGGGCCGCCGTTCGACGTGGCCGCGCACCTGCTCGCCTGGAGCGTGCTGCTGTGCACGGTGGCGGGGCTGCCGCCGCTGCCGGAGGGCGTCACCGCGCTCCCGCGCGCCCAGCGCTGAGGCCCGCGCCCACGGCGCGCACCGTTCGCGCCCGGGCTGTCAAGTCCACGCCGGTTCCAGCCGATCACCTCCTCAGTGAGGCGTGCCGCAGGAGGCGGGCGCCCAGTTCCTTCAGGAGGACGACGGTGACTGCGCTCGTCGAACGCCCTGGGATGGCCGTCCCGTCCCGCCTCGGCCGCTTCGCCGCTCTCGTCGCGGTCGCCGACCCCGTGGTGCGCGAGTCCGTGACGCGGACGCTGCGCATGCTGGGTGCGGTGAACGTCGAGCACGCCGGCAGCGTGGCCCAGGCCCGCGCCATGGCCCGCACCGGCCCGCGCGCTCTCTTCATCGCCGACGCCGGGCTGCCCGACGGCTCCGGCGCCCAGCTCGTCTCGGAGCTGCGCGCGGCGGGCTGGAACCGCTGCGTGGTGCTGTCCAGCAACGCGGACCCGTTCGCGGTGCGCGGCGCGGTGGCCGCGGGGGTGCGCTGCTACCTGGTGACCACGCGCCCGGAGGGCGCCGGCTTCGAGGGCCGCACCGGCGAGTCCGGGGTGGACAGCCTGTCCGAGCGCGAGGTCGAGGTGCTCCAGCACGTCGCCGACGGCCGCTCCAACAAGGACACCGGCGCGCTGCTGGGCCTGTCGGCGCTGACGGTGAAGAGCCACCTGGCGCGCATCGCGCGCAAGCTGGGCACCGGCGACCGCGCCGAGATGGTCGCCATCACCCTGCGGGCCGGTGTGATCCAGTGAGGTGACCCGGTGACGCCCCACCGCACGCGCCGCGCCCGGCGGCACGTACGGTGGGCGCGTGCCGGTCGGGAGGGGAGAACCAGGGACCCAGCCGCCGGCGGAGGTGGGCGCGGACGCCGCGCCCGAGGCCCCCGCCGTCGAGCTGCCGCTGCTCGACGCCCCGGCGCAGGGCCTGCCGCCCGTCGTGACCGACGAGCCCGCCCTGGCCCGGGTGGTGGCCGCGATGGCCGCCGGCACCGGACCGGTGGCCGTGGACGCCGAGCGCGCCTCCGGGTACCGCTACGGCCAGCGCGCCTTCCTGGTGCAGTTGCGCCGCGCCGGTGCGGGCACCGCCCTGATCGACCCCACCGCCCTGCCGGACCTGTCCGCGCTGGGCGAGGCGCTCTCGGGCGCCGAGTGGGTGCTGCACGCCGCCACCCAGGACCTGCCGTGCCTGGCGGAGCTCGGGATGCGGCCGGCCACCCTGTTCGACACCGAGCTGGGCTCGCGCCTGGCGGGCCTGCCCCGCGTCGGCCTGGGGGCGGTGGTGGAGGAGCTGCTGGGCCTGCGGCTGGCGAAGGAGCACTCGGCGGTGGACTGGTCCACCCGTCCGCTGCCCGAGCCGTGGCTGACGTACGCGGCGCTGGACGTGGAGGTCCTGGTCCAGGTCCGCGACGCGCTGGCCGAGCGCCTGGCGGAGCAGGGCAAGCTGGAGTGGGCGCGCGAGGAGTTCGCCGCGATCGCCGCCGCACCGTCACCGGTGCCGCCCGCCGAGCCGTGGCGCCGCGTGTCGGGCCTGCACGCGGTGCGCTCGCGCCGGCAGCTGGCCGTGGTGCGCGAGCTGTGGCTGGCCCGCGACGCGGAGGCGCGCCGCCGCGACACCTCCCCGGGCCGGTTGCTGCCGGACTCCGCGATCGTCGCCGCCGCGCGCGCCCTGCCCCGCTCCGCGCAGGCCCTGGCTGCCACGGGCGGTTTCACGGGGCGCGCCTCCCGCACCCGGTTGGAGCTGTGGGCGGCGGCGGTGGCCCGCGGGCTGGCGCTGCCGGACGCCGAGCTGCCCCAGCACGCGGTGCGCGGCGACGGTCCCCCGCCGCCGCGGACGTGGGCGGCCAAGCACCCCGAGGCCGCGGCCCGGCTGGCCGCCGCGCGCGCCGCGGTGATGGCGATCGCCGACCGGCACGCCGTCCCCGTGGAGAACCTGCTGCAGCCCGACGCGCTGCGGCGCCTGGCCTGGCAGCCGCCGCGACCGCTGGACGAGGCGGGCGTCGCGCGGGCGCTGAGCGATCGGGGCGCGCGCCGGTGGCAGGTGGAGCTGGTCACCGCGGCGGTGACGAGCGCGCTGGTGGAGGCCGAGGCGACGCCGGCCGGGGGCGCGCAGGCCGGGGTGGTCACCGGCGAGGCACCGTCGGCACCGGCCGCTCAGGACGGCTGAGCGCCCGCTGGGCGGGACGCGCGTCTCGCGCGCTGGACACGCTCGCCTTGCCGCTGCCGGGAGGCTGCGGAACCCTGGACCGAACGGTGACGACGACGCCACCGGTCCCGAGGGGTGGAGGTGGGCGGTGGAGCGCCTCACGCTGGACGAGCAGCTGTCCGCAGCGGCCATGGCACGGCACTGGGTGTGCGAGAGGTGCCCCACCGAGCACCTGCCGGAGGCGCGGCGCTGGATCGCGGAGCTGCTGACCAGTGAACTGGTCTCCAACGCGCTGGAGCACGGCAGCGGGCCCGTGGTGCTGACGATGACGCACGACGAGGAGGGCATCGTGGTGGGCATCTCCGACGGGGACACCCGGGTGCCGGCGCTGCGCACGCAGCTGCCCGGGGCCACGGAGGGGCGCGGCATCGCCCTGGTCGACGCCCTGTCCACGGCGTGGGGCGTCTACCGCAACCAGCGGCCCGAGCCCGCACCGCCCGGCGGCGCAGGGGTGCAGATCAGCTGGCCGCAGCCCGACGAGGACGACACCCGCCCGGGCGCCGCCACGGGCAAGACCGTCTGGTTCCACCTGGCGACCCGCTGAGCGCGCTGCGTCAGCCGGGACCCCCGGCAGGAGGCGCCGGCTGACCCGTTCGGCGCAACGGGCGTCGTGCCGGCGCGGCGCGCCGGGCGCCGTGGCCTACGGTCGCGGACGTGAGCCACGGTCAGCCGCCACCCGTCCGGGCGTTCCTGCGGCGCTGCGTGCTGGCGGTCAGCGTGCTCGACGACGTGGACGTGGACCCCGACGACTCCGCGGTGCACGTGCCCGGCTGCGTCCCGCTGGCGTGGTCGGAGGTGGCCGCGGCGGCGGGCCCGCTGCCCGGCGGCGCCGCCGCGCTCCCCGACCCGGCCCCGGGGGCCGCGGCGCGGCTGCGGGTGCGCCAGCTGCTGCTGGCGCACCGGGAGCTGCACCGCTCCCGGGCGCGGCGCGTGGCGCTGGCCGTTCCCCGCGGTGCGGACCGGCACCCGGGGCCCGGGTGGGTGGCCGCGCCGGTGCTCGGAGGAGCTCTGGACCTGGGACCGGGCGTGATCGTCGCCCACGACGGGCGGGAGCGCGCCCTGCCGGTGCCGGCGGCCTCGGCGCGCGCCACCGGTGGGGACGCCGGGCTGGGCCCGGGGCAGCGCGAGCACCTGGAGGCGATGGGGGTGCTGGCCGCGCAGCGGCTGCGGCGCGACTCCGGTGCCCGCGGCGGTGGGGTGCTGCGTCCGGTGGGCGGCTGCGACGTGCCGACGCTGCTGGCGGCGGCGAGCCTGCGCGAGCACCTGGTCGCCGCGCCGGGCGGTGCGCCGGGGCCGGTGCTGCGCGCGGTGGCGGTGCCCGACCGCACCCGCGGCTGGTTCGACCTGGCGCGGGTGGACCCGGCGTTCGTGGTGGCGGCGTGGTCGGTGACCGACCCGGCGGACCGGGGTCTGCGCCGGCCCGTGCTGGTCACGCGCGAGGAGGTCGCACCGGCGCCCACCGCGCCGGACCTGCGTGACACCGCCGGCCTGGCGCGGGCGGTGCTGGGCCTGTAGCGCGCGGCCGGCGGGCCGGACGGTGGTGCCGCGTCAGGCCGTGGTGCCCGGCGCGCTGGGAGCGGGGGCGTCGGTGCGGGTGCCGCGGGCCACGGACTCCACGATGGTGCGGGCCACGGCCTGCGGCGCCAGGCCCACCTCGTCGAGGATGGCCTCGCGCGAGCCGTGGTCCAGGAAGCGCTGCGGCAGGGCGAAGGTGAGCACGGGGGTGTCCACGGAGCGGGCGCGCAGCTCCTGCGCGAGCGCCCAGCCCAGCCCGCCCACCTCGCCGCCGTCCTCCAGGACCGCGACGTGCTGGTGGCTGGCGGCCAGCTCCACCAGGGCGTCCTCGACCGGGACCACCCAGCGCGGGTCCACCACGCTCACCCCGACGCCGTGGGCGCGCAGGCGGGCGGCGACGTCGAGGGCGCGCGGCACCAGGGAGCCGACCGCGACGAGCAGCACGTCGTCGCCGTGCGCCCACTGCGGGCCCTCCAGGACGTCCACGGCTCCGGTGCGGGCGATCGCGGGGATGTCGGCGGGCACCTTGCCCTTGCTGAAGCGCAGCACGGTGGGGGCGTCGTCCACGGCGACGGCCTCGCGCAGCTCCTCGCGCAGCGTGGTGGCGTCGCGGGGCGCGGCCAGCCGCAGGCCCGGCACGAGCCGGCAGATGCTCATGTCCCACATGCCGTGGTGGCTGGCGCCGTCGGGGCCGGTGACGCCGGCGCGGTCCAGGACGAACGTGACGCCGGCCCGGTGCAGCGCGACGTCGAGGAGCACCTGGTCGAAGGCGCGGTTGAGGAAGGTGGCGTAGACGGCGACGACGGGGTGCAGGCCGCCGGCGGCCATGCCCGCGGCGGAGGTGACGGCGTGCTGCTCGGCGATGCCGACGTCGAAGACCCGCTCGGGGTGGGCGCGCGCGAACGGCTCCAGCCCCACGGGCAGGCGCATGGCCGCGGTGATGCCCACGACGTCGCGGCGGGCCTCACCGAGGGCGACCATCTCGTCGGCGAACACGCTGGTCCAGGAGGAGCCGGAGCTGGCCTGGGCCTCGCCGGTCTCGGGGTCGATGACCCCGACGGCGTGGAAGTGGTCGGCGCTGTCGTCCAGGGCGGGCTTGTAGCCGCGGCCCTTCTGCGTGATGGCGTGCACGATGACGGGCCCGCCGTAGGAGCGGGCGCGGCGCAGGGCGTGCTCGACGGCCTCCACGTCGTGCCCGTCGACGGGGCCGACGTACTTCAGGCCGAGGTCCTCGAACAGACCCTGCGGGGCGACGATGTCCTTGATGCCCTTCTTCATCCCGTGCAGGGTCTCGTAGGCCAGCCGCCCGGGGGCGCCGCCGCGGCGCAGCGACTGCTTGCCCCAGTCGAGCAGCTTCTCGTACTCGCGGGTGGTGCGCAGGGTCGCGAGGTGGGAGGCCATGCCGCCGATGGTGGGGGCGTAGGAGCGCTCGTTGTCGTTGACGACGACGATCACGGGACGCTCGGAGCCGGCGATGTTGTTCAGCGCCTCCCAGGCCATGCCGCCGGTCAGGGCGCCGTCGCCGATGACGGCCACGACGTGCCGGTCGCGCTCGCCGCGCAGCTCGAAGGCCTTGGCCAGGCCGTCGGCCCACGACAGGGAGGTGGAGGCGTGGGAGTTCTCCACCACGTCGTGCTCGCTCTCGGCGCGCGAGGGGTAGCCGGACAGCCCGCCCGCCTCGCGCAGGTGGGTGAAGTCCTGCCGGCCGGTGAGCAGCTTGTGCACGTAGCTCTGGTGGCCGGTGTCGTACACCAGGCGGTCGTGCGGGGAGTCGAACACCCGGTGCAGGGCGATGGTCAGCTCGACCACGCCGAGGTTGGGGCCCAGGTGCCCGCCGGTGCGGCTGACGGCGGCGACGAGGAAGTCGCGCACCTCGGCGGCGAGCCGCGGCAGCTGCTCCGGGGGCAGGTGCTTGAGGTCCTCCGGCCCCTTGATGTTCTCGAGCAGCCCCATGCGGGGTGGCCTCCTGTACGCGCGTGCAGTGCGGTGGGTGGTGCGGTCCGGGGCGTTCCCGGGTGTCGTCGTCCGGGCGAGTGTAGGAGCCGCGTGCGACGTCAGCGCGCCCGACCGCACCCGCTCGGCGCACCGCCACAGGACCCGCACACGAGCGCACGCGCGGGTCGCGCGCCGGCACGGCGGCGTCACAGCCGCGGCACGGCCCCCTCGCCGCGCAGGGAGCGCTGCAGCAGGTCGACCGCGCGGGCCACCCGGCGCAGCCGCAGGTCCTCGCGCTCCAGGACGTCGAAGACGCGCGGCGCGACTTCGGGCGGCAGGTGCGCGGACAGGTCCACGCGGGCCGAGGCGGTGGCCCGGCGCAGCGCCTCGCGCTGGGCGTCGACGTGGTGGCCGACCAACCAGGCCAGCAGCAGGGGGTGGTGGCGCAGCGGCGGGTACCCGCGGTACTCCGGCGGCGCCTGGTCCAGCAGCCACGCCGACGCGGCGAGCTCCCACTCCCCCGCTCCCGGCGGCGGCACCTCCTGGGGCCAGCCCGGGGGTCCGTGCCGGTGCGCGCGCGGTTCCACCGACACCCCCTGGATCGAACGTCCGTTCGATCCTAGCCCCGTGCGGTGAGCCGGGCTTCCCGGCGCGCCTGGACGGCGGATTCGCCGTGGGTCCCTCCGGCTCCGCCGCCCCGGCCGGGGAGGCGACCGTGCTCGAGGCCACCCGCCGCCACGGCGTCTCGGCCGCCACCGCGGGCGACCGGCGCGACCGCTCCACCACCGCCCGCCACAGCGACACCGGCTCGGGCAGCGGCGGCGCTGCGACCGGCCTTGAAACGGGGACGCCGCGGGCGGTGCCGGTCCCTTCGGCGACCCCGAGGTCCCGAGGAGGGAGGGGTCTGCCGCCACTTCGGTCGACTCCTCGACCTGCCCCACCCGTTGGCCACCTCTCACGCAGCGGGAGGAACGACCGCCGACCTCGCCGTCGAGGCTTCGCACGACGCGTTGACCTCGCGGGGCGGAACCGGCCCGCTGGAGGTCGTGGTTCACTCCGCCCGCTGGGCGCGATCCCGTTCCCGCGGCTGCGTTCGCGCATTGTCGGCCGCGCAGGCGGGGTTGACGGGACGAGTCGACACCTGATCATGCAGCAGACCCATCCACGGATGCGTCGCGTCGGTGAGTTGCAAAGCCTCGATCAGCCAGATGCGCTGAGAGCTGTCGAGCACCCCGACGACCTGAGCGAAGTCGGCCTCGTCCTTCGCGCGCGGGCCGGCGCTCTTGTAGAGCAGCTGCACCTCCGGTGCCAGCACAGCCCGCTGCGGGGTGGAGGCAGGACCGCTGAGCGTGCGCCAGGCTCGGCGGACTCGGTCGTCTCGCCGGTACACCCACTGCTGGTCACCACCGCCACCGTCGTCGATGAGGTCGTCGACCACCAGCTGCAGGCGCCAGTCAGCAGTGGGGGTAGGGCGGCACCAGATGTCATGCACGCCCAGCGGCAGCTCTTCAGCGACCGGCCAAGGCCGCAGCGTGCCTGGCGGGTCGGCGGCGTGCACGTCCCACCCGGTCAGCTGCTCCCGCAGCCGGGACAGGTGCGGGCGCAGCACCAGGACGTCGATGTCATCGTGCTCGCGGGTGTGCCGGCCCAGGTGCAGGTCGATCGCCCAGCCACCGGCGATCCACCAGGGCACGTCAGCCCGGCGCAGCAGGTGGGCCACCTCGTCGGGGCCCATCGGCGACCAGGACCCCAGCTCGCTCGTCACCCGCGACAGCCTGGCGCATCGCCGAGGCACGGGCCGACCGCGCCGTTCATGCCACCCTGCGGGCGACGTCGCGGTCGTGGCGTCGGCCTCGTCAGCGGGGCGTGCTCGGTGAGCCTCAAGCGAACACGCCAACGCGAGCAGACGCGTCGCACGGCTGCCACGTCGAGGTGAGGCGCTGAGCGCCACCAGCCGATTCCACGGTCGTCCCGCACTGCGGTCACACGCGAAACCGTCACGGCAACACCAGTGACGTAGCCCGACGACCGATCCACACTGGACCGGGTGGACGCGGTGGTGATGAGCGCGACGACCGCCGGGGGCGAGCGGTGGACGCTGTTCAGCCAGGAGGCCCGCGGGGAGCCGGGCAGGTCCTCAGCGCCAGCGCCGGCAGCGGGGACGCGGACGAGCCGTCCACGCTGGTGCTCAAACTGCGCGGCGAGGTGCGCGCGGTGGTGGTGCGCTCGTCCGACGGCACCCGGGAGGACCAGCGCGACCCGCTGTCGGGGGGTGCTACACCCACCAGGTCGATCCGCGGCCGCGGTCGATCTGGCGGCTCACCTCCTGGGCGAAGCGCGCCTCCTCCGGGTCAGCGGCGTGGCTGCCGCGGTCCAGCCGGCGCCGGGCGCCCCAGCCGATCACGCCTGCCAGGACGGCGAGCACAGCAGCGAGGAGCAGCCACGTCGTCATCGTCACCCTCCTCAGGAGCTGGGACCTGCCACGGTAGACGGCATCCGCCCCGGGCGTCGTTCCCGACGGTGTCCGGGCGCCGCGCGCTCACGACGGCGTGGGGTCACCGTCGCTTCCCGCCGCGGCCGAGCGGGCCGTGGCCGCCCCAGCGGATGCGCAGCGGGAGTTCACGTCGTCGGGGTCGCGCCCGTGCAGGCGCACCAGCCCGCGCTGCCGCCCGGTCGGTGCGTGCTCCTCGACCTCGACGTACACCACGAACGAGCGGCCCGCCGCGTGCGCCTGCGCCCACGCGAGCACCTGCTCCACGTCTTCGGCCTCGTGCAGGCGGTGCTCGTCGCTGGCGCGGGACGCGTACGCCTGCGCTGGCCCCAGCTCGCGGCCGCGGCGCTGCGGGAAGGTGTAGCCGGTACCGGTGTGCTCCCAGAAGTAGACGCGGTAGACCGGTTGTTCCACCTCGAAGCTGACGTCCCGCGGATCCACTGCTTCGCTGCGCATGAGGGCACCTTGCCAGCAGGACCTCCGAGCCGGAGGAGCGCTCGTGCCGTGCCGCGGCGCGTCTTCCCACGGCGCGGGTCGCGCGCTCGTGCCGGTGACGACGACGTGCACATCAGTTCGAGACGTCCCAGCGGTCTGTGCTCAGCTCATCCCGCGCCGTACCCCCCGGCCAGGCGTCCACCGCTGTCCCGCAGCACGTCGTCCACCACCTGCGCCAGGGACTGCACCCGCCCGGTGGCGACGGCGTGCCGGTGCGCCCGCACCAGGCGCTGCGCCAGGTCGGGGTCGGAACCGCGCAGGCGACGCAGCAGCCACTTGCCGCTGCCCAGCCACTGCCGGCGGGCGAGCAGGTGCAGCTGCGCCGCCTCCAGCAGCACTTCGGCGGCTAGGACCTGCCGCTCACCGGCATCGGCGGCATCGCGCAGGTCGTCCACGCCGGCGGTCAGCCGGTAGCGGCGTGCCGCCAACTCGTCGTCGTCGACGGCCGGTGGTCCGGCGGCCAGGAAGGCGCGGGCCTGTTCCTGCACGACGGGCCCGCCGTCCTGTTCCCCGCGCAGCAGCACCCCGGTGGCGCACATGTGCACCAGGGTGCAGCGGCTCGTGGCGGCGTCCACGTCCCACCAGCGGAGCAGTTCGTCGGGCGTGTACGCGAAGACCTCCGCCAACCGCCCTTCGTGCCGCAGGGTGCGGCGGAAGGACCGGCCGTGGCCGGGCAGGACGAGCACGACGTCCAGGTCGGAGGTGGGCGTGGCCCGCCCGCGGGCGCTGCTGCCGGCCAGCACGGCCACCACCGCCTCGGGGTGGTGCCGATCGACCAGAGCGCGAGCGGCGTGCACCGGATCCACCCCGCCACCTTCTCCACCGGCTGGGACCTCTCGCCACACCGTTTCGCACGCGTGGGGGTGGTGGGGTTCTGGACGGTGCGTCCCGGCGCCCCGGTCGAAGCGCAGCCGGTCGTCTTCTCCGGGTCCGGGGGCGAGCGGGTCGTCCGCGCTCGTGACCTCGCCTCGCTCCCGTGGTTGCCGGCCGACGACACCGGTCCCCGGGATGCGGCCCTGTTCGCCGAGTTCGGTGAGCTCGCCGACGAACTGGTGGACGCGTCGGCGATCCCGGAGACCGGAAGGTCGGCCCACGGGCGCCCTGGTCGATCAGCCCTTCGATCGCGGCATCGATGATGCGTTCGCCGGCGCAGCGGTCCACCTCGAACGCAGTGGTCCCGTCAAACCGTCCACGACTACTTTGGTTGTCGTGGCGGGGGTCGCTGGGGCGCCTCCACGGGAGGGAGCAAGCCGGTGCGCACCTTGACCTACTACGTGGGGGTGACCCTCGACGGGTTCATCGCCGCACCCGACGGATCCGTCGACGTCTTCCCGGTGGATCAGCCGGTGCTGGACTTCATCGCCGGCGAGTTCCCCGAAACCCTGCCCACTCACGTGCGCGGCCCACTGGGGGTGACCGCGGCCGGTGCGCGCTTCGACACCGTGGTGATGGGCCGCGGCACCTACACCCCGGCCCTGACGGCCGGGATCACCAGCCCCTACGCCCACCTGCACCAGTTCGTGGTCTCCACCACCTTGCCGCCCAGCCCGGACTCGCAGGTGCAGGTGGTGGCCGATGACCCCTTGGACCTGGTGCGCCGCCTCAAGCGGGAGCCGGGCGGGGGCATCTGGCTCGCCGGGGGTGGTCGCCTGGCCGGCGCGGTGCTCGAGGAGATCGACGAACTCGTCATCAAACGCTATCCGGTCCTGTTGGGGGCCGGCATCCCGGTCCTGGCCACCGACCGGCCCCGACCTGGATCCTTCGCACTCGTCGACGCTCGAACCCTGCAGGGTGGCACCACGGTGAGCACCTACCGAAGAGTCGAAGACTCACAGCTCCCTTCGACGGCACCCGACCGTTCCTAGCCGAAGCGCCCGGTGCGTGACGCGAACCGCCAGCGCGTCTGCGTCGAGTGGTCTCGCGCGGTTCACGGACGTGGCGCGAGGCGACGCGTTGGGGTCGTGGCAGCGTCCTGGTCGCCTCGCACCCACCCGTCCTGCGCGACGCGCCGGAAGTTGCCGCCCAGGACGGCGCACACCGTCTCCTCCGGGTACCCCCGTCCCCGCAGCGCCTCCTCCACCGTCAGCAGCTCCTCGGGGGTGACGAACTCGATGGGGCCCCACCCGGTGAAGCACTCGGGGAACAGGTGCGGGTTCAGGGTCAGCTCGGTGTTGAAGTCGTCGACGTCGAAGGGGTAGTCGGTGGACACCCCGACGTGCTCGGGACCCACCAGGTCCAGGGCCCGCTCCAGGTGGCGCAGCAGCGCCTGCAAGGACGCGTCGTTGGGGCCGAGGAAGATCCCCACCCCGGTGATGCCGACGACACCGCCGGTGGCCGCGCACGCCAGCACCTGCTCGTCGCTGATGTTGCGGGGGTGCTCCCACACCGACTGCAGGCACGAGTGGCTGTAGACCATCGGCCGGGTCGTCGCCTCGCTGATCTGCAGGCCGGTGCGGCGCCCGCAGTGCGAGCCGTCCACCACCATCCCCACGCGGTTCATCTGCGTCACCAGCTCACGCCCGTAGGCCGTCAGGCCCTCGTCGACGGCGTCCAGGCAACCGCCGCCGGCGGCGTTGCGGTTGTTGTAGGTCGGCAGCAGCGTGCGCACCCCGGCGTCGTGGAACTCCTGCACCAGGTCCAGGTCCCCTTCCAGGGGGCCGGAGTCCTCCAGGTCGAACGCGACGGCGATCGCGTTCTGCTGCGCGGCCCGGTCGACGTCGGCCACGCTGCTGACCGGCGTGAACCGCGCATCGGCGGCGAGCCGGGCCCGCCAGCTGCGGGTGATCGCGCGCACGTCGTCGGCGCTGTGCGGGGCGTAGCCGACGTTGACCGAGACGAACGCTCCACCGGAGCGGGCGTAGCGGGCCAGCTGGCTCACGTCGGCGTGCGGGTTCAGCGGCAGGCAGCAGTGCTGCTCCCACAACAGCGGCGGGCGGGTCACGTGGGTGCTCCTGACGATCTTCCGCGGCGGCGCTGGCCGCGACCGGTGGTGCGCTGCCGCCACCTTGCCAGCCGGCACCAGGTCCCCAGGGCTCCGGCCCCGGGAGCACCTGCACCACCGCGCGCTGACGACGCGACCACCGCGCGGGCGGGCGGCAGCCGGTGCACCATCGAGCGGGCGAGGAAGGGACGACAGCGGTGGACCGGGCGACGGCGATCCTGATGGTCGGCCTGCCCGGCGTCGGCAAGACCACCCGCGCCCGCCGGCTCGAGCGGCAGCTCGCTGCTCTGCGCCTGACCCCCGACGAGTGGATGATCCCCCTCTTCGGGGACTCCGAAGCCGGCGGCAAGCGCGACGTGCTGGAAGGTCGGCTCCTGTGGACCGCGCTGCGCGCCGCCGAACGAGGCCTGAACGTCATCGTCGACTTCGGGCTGTGGGGGCGTGACGAGCGATCCGCCCTGCGCTGGCTCTTCACCGCGGTAGGAGCCGACTGCCGCACCGAGTACCTGACCCTGGACCCCGAGACCCAGCTGGCGCGCATCCGCCGACGCTCCACGCACACGCCCGAGCAGACGTTCGCCGTCAGCGCCGAGGACCTGGCGCGGTGGCGACACGACTTCGAGGAACCGACGGCTGAGGAGCTGGGCGGCGCGCTCCCGCCTCCGCCCCCGCCGACGCACGCGACGTGGTCGGCCTGGGCGGCGGCTCGCTGGCCCTCGCTGCCTGACACCTGGGGCGAGGCGACCGGCTGACGAGCACCCGTGCGGTCGCGGCCTCCGGCCGGGGACGGCGCGCCGGACGCCGCCGCACGGATCGTCGACGTCGCCGACGTGACGTGGGACGAGTCGGGTCAGCAGGTCATGCCCAGCGCCTCCTGCACCGTGGACAGGGTGCGGTCGGCGACGACGTTGGCGTGCTCGTTGCCCGCCGCCAGCACCGCCCGCAGGTGGTCGTCCGCGTCGGCGAGCTCGCGGCGCCGCGCCCGCAGCGGACGCAGGTGCTCGTTGACCGCCTCGGTCACCACGGCCTTCAGGGCAGCCGCGCCGCCGTCGCCGACCTCCTCCGCCAGCGCCTCCGGCGAGGCGCCCGTGCACAGCGCGGCGGTCAGCAGCAGGCTGGACACCTCCGGGCGGTGCGCGGGGTCGTAGGTGATGCGCCGCTGCGCGTCGGTCCTGGCCGAGCGGATCAGAGCAGCGGTCTCGTCCTCACCGGCACGCAGGGCGATCGCGTTGCCGGCGCTCTTGCTCATCTTCGCCCCGTCGGTGCCGAGCAGCAGGGGAACCGGCGACAGCAGCGCCTCCGGCTCGGCGAAGACCTCGCGCCCCGCCGCGTAGCGCTCGTTGAACCGGCGCGCGATCGACCGGGCGGTCTCCAGGTGCGGCAGCTGGTCCTGGCCCACGGGGACGAGGTTGGCGCCGCAGAAGAGGATGTCGGCGGCCTGGTGGACCGGGTAGGTCAGCAGCAGCCCGCTCATCCCCCGTCCCCTGGTGGCGGCTGCCTCGGCCTTGACGGTGGGGTTGCGCTGCAGCTCCGCGACGGTGACCAGGCTCAGGAACGGCAGCAGCAGCTGGTTCAGGGCCGGGACCGAACTGTGGGTGAAGATCGTGGCGCCGGGGCCTCC
Organism: Kineococcus arenarius subsp. arenarius; assembly: GCF_050871845.1. Taxonomy (NCBI): domain Bacteria; kingdom Bacillati; phylum Actinomycetota; class Actinomycetes; order Kineosporiales; family Kineosporiaceae; genus Kineococcus; species Kineococcus arenarius. The sequence continues at coordinate 26,756 of NZ_JBJLSE010000017.1, read as the reverse complement.
CGGGCCGGTCCGGGTGCCGGTGCGGGGAACGACGCCTGCGGCGAGGTGGTCCAGCAGCACCTCGCGCACGTTGCCGCGCACGTCACCTGCCACGTCGCGGTCGGTGATGACCTGGTAGTCCGCGATCACCACGAAGACCTCGACCCCGGCCGCTTGCAGGCGGACCCGGTTGGCGAGGGTGCCGAAGTAGTGGCCCAGGTGCAGCGGACCGGTCGGTCGGTCGCCGGTGAGGACGCGGAACCGCCCGGGTGTGGACGCGATCTGCTCCTCGAGTTCGACACTGCGGTGTCGGGCAGCGAGGACGGAAGGCGTCGGCGACGCAGCGAGGGTGGGGGTGGAGTCGGACACGAGAGCTCCTGGGTCGAGGGAGCCGCCCACCGAGGAGTGCCCGAGTGCCACCGTTCGAGGTGGGTCCGAGCCGCCGCGGGGCAGCTCGGACAGGTCCGGAGGCAGCCGCTACAGCGACTGCCACCAGGTGCACGGGATCGTCAGCACGCCGCCACGATAGCCACTCGCGTCCCGTTCGGGCCAGGACCGTGAATCGTCACGGCTCTGCCGCCGACTCCACACCGGTCGCCACGCTGACGCCGCTGATCGATCGATCAGGTTCTTTCGATCGATCTTGACCTGTGCGCGGTGGTGTCGGCACGGTGGGCCCACCAGGACGGCTCGACGACGAGGCGCCGTGACCTCCCTCGGGAGCCCGCATGAGGACCACCCCTCCAGCCGAGCAGAACTCGGTCGCCGAGGACGCGCACGAAGAGGTACCGGTTTTCGACGCGCACCACCACGACTACTCGCCGTGGAGCTTCTGGGGCCAGGCGTCGCCGGCAGCCCGGCGACGTCAGCAGGACCTGCAGCGGCAGGCGCTCCTGGAGCACCCTCAGTGGTCGATCGGTGAGGACTGCTTCCTCAGCGAACTGGCGGCGGTGCAGGCCGAGCGGCTCGTCATGGGCGATCGCAGCTACGTCGCCGCGCACGCCCACCTGACGGACGAGGTGCTGCTCGGCCGTGACTGCACCGTCAACGCCTTCACCGTCGTGCGCGGCGGCGTGCGCACCGGTGACGGGGTGCGCGTGGGGGCCCACACCTCGCTCCTCGCCTTCAACCACGGCACGGAACCCGGCACCGAGGTGCACCGCCAGCCGTTGACCTCCCGGGGCATCACGATCGGCGACGACGTCTGGATCGGCTCGCACGTGGTCGTCCTGGACGGCGTCAGCATCGGCGACCACGCGGTCGTGGCAGCCGGTGCGGTCGTGCCCAAGGACGTGCCCGCAGGAGCCGTCGTGGGCGGGAACCCGGCACGCCTGCTGCGCTGGCGGGTGCCGCCCACCGCACCGGTCGGGCAGGTCCCCGCGGACGAGCTGGCCGCGCGGCTGGTGGCCTTCGAGGCCCGCGCCCGCGCCCAGGCGCCCGTCGTGCTCGCGGGGAACTGGCACCCCGAACTGCCCGGTGGGCAGTTCACCGACTCCCCGGGCGCCGCTCCGAGCGTGCGCGCCCAGTGCGACGCGCTCGAGGTCGCGGCGCTGCTGCTCGACGGGGCTCCGCCCCAGCTGCCCCTGGAGGAGCAGCTCGGGCGCCTGCGCGGCTGGCAGGACGAGCGCACCGGGCTGGTGCCGCCGCTGGACGCCGACGGCCGTCCCGCCACCACCGCGCCGGACCTGCACGACGGCGACACCGCCTACCACGTCCTCTCCGTGGGTTACGCCCTGGACGTGCACGGTTCCCGCTTCGAGCACCCCGTCCGGGCGGTCGCGGACGTGGACGCCGCCACCCTGGTGACCGCCCTGGACGCCCTGCCGTGGCGGGGCGACCCCTGGCGCGCCGGGGCCTGGGTGGACGCCGTGGGCACCGCCTTCCGGTGGAACCTGGCCCGCGGCCTGGAGGGGAACCGCGGAACCCTGCAGGCCCTGTTCGGCTGGCTGACCCTCCGCACGGACCCGCAGAGCGGCATGTGGGGCGCACCGCCGCCCGGAGACGGTGCCCGGCAGCTCGTCAACGGCTTCTACCGCGCCTCGCGGGGAACCTACGCGCAGTTCGGCCTGCCCCTGCCCCACCCCGTGCGGGTGGTGGACACGGTCCTCGCGCACGCCGCCGACCCGCGCTGGTTCGCCCGTGAGGTCCAGGACGCCTGCAACGTCCTGGACGTCGCGCACCCGCTCTGGCTGGCGGGGCGGCAGACGGCGCACCGGCGCGAGGAGGTCGTGGCGCTGGCCCGGCGGCTGCTCGCCGACGCGCTGGGGCACTGGCGCGAGGGGCGGGGGTTCGCCTTCCGCGCCGGCCGCACCCCGGGTCTGCAGGGCACCGAGATGTGGTTGGCGATCGTGTGGCTGCTCGCCGACCTCGCGGGTCTCTCGGACCTGCTCGGCTACCGGCCCCGGGGCGTGCACCGCCCCGAGCCGGCGATGAGCGCGCAGCTCCGCCGTCCCTGACCCGGGTGCAGCCGGGACGCGACCGCACCCACGATCGACGACGCACGATGAGGAGCCCCTGGATGCCCCGGCCGTTCTCGACCCCGCGGGCTGCGCGGACCGGTCCCCGCGCAGCGCACCTCCCGCGACGACGGCACCGCCGTCCCGCCCGTCCGCAGTGCACGCAGCGCTCGTCGTGCCCGCCCGGTCCCGCGGCGAGCCCCAGGTGAGCCGGCCGCGCCTCACCCTGGCGATGGGCACCGCCGCGCACCGCCGAGTCGTCGGCGAGGACTTCCTGAGGCGGCTGGCCGCGGTGGCCGACGTGAACCCCGGCCTGCTGGAGGAGTTCGACTCCCCCTCGGCGCGCCAGGTCCTCGCGAGCACCGACGTGCTGGTGACCGGGTGGGGGTGCCCGCCGCTGACGGCGCAGGTCGTCGCGGCCGCTCCGCGGCTGCGGGCCGTCGTGCACACCGCCGGGTCCGTGCGCCACCACGTCACGCCCGCGGTGTGGGCGCGAGGCATCGCGGTCTCCTCGGCCGCGGCGGCGAACGCCGTGCCCGTCGCGGAGTTCACGCTCGCGGTGGTGCTGCTGGCCGGCAAGGGGGTCCTCGCCTCCGCCGCGGCCTACCGGCACGCTCGCGGCCTCACGGCCACCGCGGTCATCGACGCGGGCGGCAACTTCGGCAGCACCGTCGGGATCCTGTCGGCTTCCCTGGTGGGGCGCCGCGTGGTGGAGCTGCTGCAGCCGCACGACGTGCAGGTCCTCCTGCACGACCCGTACGTGACCGACGCAGCGGTCCGGGCGATGGGCGCCGAACCGGTGGGGTTGCCGCAGCTGTTCGAGCGCAGCGACGTCCTGAGCGTCCACACGCCCCTGCTCCCGGAGACCCGGGGCCTGGTGGACGCCGGACTGCTGGCACGGCTGCACGACGGGGCGACGCTGGTGAACACCGCCCGTGGCGCCGTCGTCGACGCCGAGGCGCTCACCGCCGAACTGCTCTCGGGCCGGCTGCACGCCGTCCTCGACGTGACCGACCCCGAACCGCTGCCGGCGGAGCACCCGCTGTGGGAGTGCGGCAACGTCCTGCTCACCCCGCACGTGGCCGGCTCCGCGGGCAACGAGCTGAAGCGCCTCACCGCCTGCGCCGCGGAGGAAGTGGAACGCTTCCTGACCGGGCGACCCTTCGCGCACCCGGTGAGCCTCGCCGCGCTGGAGCGCTGCGCGTGAGCACCCGGGGACGGCACGCCCGTCGTCGCCGGCACCACCTCCTGGATCGGAGTTGAACCCGTGAACCGCAGAACCCGCTTCGCCGTCCTCGGCGCCGGCGTCATCGCCCAGCAGCACGGCACCGTCCTGCACCAGCTCGGCGAGGAGGTAGAGCTCGTGGCGGTCGTGGACCCCGTGCGCTCCCGCGCCGAGGCCCTCGCCGCCGAGCACGGCGCTCAGGCCCACGCCACGCTCGCGGAGGCGTGCGCCGCGGTCGACTTCGACGTCGCCGTCGTGTGCACCCCCACGGGCATGCACGGCGAGGCGGTGGCGCAGGCGCTCGACGCGGGCAAGCACGTGGTCGTGGAGAAGCCCGCCGAGGTCTCGACCGAGCGGATCGAGGCGCTGATCCGGGCGCGCGACCGGGCGGGCACCGTCGTCACCGTCGTCTCCCAGCACCGTTTCGACCCGTCCACCGAGATCGTCGTCGACGCGGTGGCCCGGGGCGCGTTCGGCCGCCTGACCTCGGCGATCGCCTCCGTCGACTGGTGGCGCGGGCAGAACTACTACGACTCCGGCGACTGGCGCGGGACGTGGGCGCTCGACGGCGGCGGCGCCCTCATGAACCAGGGCGTGCACACCGTCGACCTCCTGGTCGCGACCATGGGGCTCCCCGTGGAGGTGTTCGGGTACACCGGGACCCTGGCCCACGAGCGCATCGAGGTGGAGGACGTCGCGGTGGGCGCCGTGCGTTTCGCCTCCGGCGCCCTCGCCGTGCTGCACGCCTCCACCGCGGTGCACCCGGGGCTGGGCACGCGCCTGCAGGTGCACGGCGACCGCGGCTGCGCCGTCATCGAGGACGACCGCCTGGTGCACTTCCACTCCGCGCCCTCCGAGGAACAGGCGCTCGGGCTGTCCATGGGCGGCACCAGGGCCGGCACGAACCAGGTGCAGCGGTTCGCCGGGCCCGACGGGACGCTGCCGGGCCCCGTCACGAGCGTCGCGGGACGGATGTCCGACGCCCACCTGCTGCAGTACCGCAATTTCCTGGCGGCCCTGCGCGGCGAGGAGGAGCTGCGGGTCGGCCTGGAGGACAACCACCGCGCGGTCGGGATCATCACGGGCCTGTACGAGGCCGCTCGCAGCGGGCGGCCCGTCGTCCTCAGCGAGCCGGTGACCACCGTCTCGAGCAACCGCTGACCCGCCCCTCCCCGGGCACCCGCAGAGAGGACCGCGATGACGACGCACCAGCACGACGGCACGCGCAGGATCGCCGCCAACCCCATCCCCTACTGGGCGCAGGGCGGCAAGACCCGGGAGGTCTTCGAGACGGCCTTCCGCGACCTGAGGGAGATCGGTTTCAGGGCCGTCAAGGCCGACGTCCCCGAGGGCACGGGGGCCGGCGAGTACGCCGCGTGGCTCGACGGGTTCGGCCTCAGCCCGTCCCTGAGCCTGTTCAGCAGCCCGCTGGACGAGACGGTGGACATGTCCGAGGTGCTGGAGCAGGCCCGGCGCTTCGCGGCCGTGCAGGCCGAGCTCGGCCTGGACCGCACGATGCTGTCCTCGATGTCGCTGCCGGCCCGCCTGCAGGCGCCGGCCGTGGGAGCGGGGTTCGACGCCGGGCGCCTGGCACGCGCGATCGAGAACGCCGGCCGCGTGTGCGAGGTGCTGATCGCCGAGGGGATCCGTCCCCTGCACCACTCGCACGTCGGTGGCGTGTTCGAGACGGAGGCGGAGGTCACGGCGCTGCTGGACACCCTGGGGCCGGACCTCATCGGCTTCGGCCCGGACACCGGTCACCTGCGCTGGGCGGGGGCCGACCCGGTCGCCCTCATCGAGCGCTACCGCGACCGCATCGGGGGCATCCACATCAAGGACGTCTACCCCGACCACCTGGACGCCGCCCGCGCGGGCGGCGGGGACTACCGCAGCGTCTCCGGCAGCGGGCGGCTGTGGGCCGAACCCGGCAGGGGTGTGCTCGACCTCGAGGCCGTCCTGGAAGCGCTCCCGGAGGACTACGACGGCGACTACATGATCGAGGTGGACCACCCCAGCGTCGCGACGGTCTACGAGTCGCACCGGCTGTCGTTCGAGTGGGCCACGGCGACGCTGGACCGGCTGCCACCCGGCACGCCGAGGACCTAGAGCGGCGGGGTTCACGGTTCGGACCCGTCGCCCGCCGGCGCTGGGCACTGCGTGCCGACGACCGCCCTTGAACGTTCTGATCGATCGATCACAGGCCTTCCAGGGGTCCGCCCAGCGTGTTAATTTCGCTCGCAGATCGACCGGTAAACGTTTGCTGAAGACCTCGCGAGACACCCAGCGCCGGGTGTCGCCGCTTCCCACCGGACCTGGTCCGCACCGGTCCGTCCCAGTCTTCTCCTCAACAGCTGACGCGGTAGGAGCTCAAAGGTGAGAGTCAAATCGGCTGGCACCCAGCCACGAGGGGCGGCGGCGACCGCCGTCGAGGTCGAGGACACCGCGGCACGACGCGGCACACCGACCCCCAGGCGCCCACGCCGGCCCCTGTCGCGCGACCGACTCCTCCTGGTGGCGTTGGGGCTGCCCGGCGGCATCGCCCTCGTGCTGTTCCAGTACCTGCCGCTGCTGGGCAACGTCATCGCCTTCAAGGACTACCAGCCGTACCTGAGCATCTCCGAGTCGGAGTGGGTGGGCTGGGCGAACTTCTCGTTCCTCTGGGACGGCAACGCGGAGTTCCGCAACGCCCTGTGGAACACCGTCGTCCTCACGGTCATCCAGACGGTGCTCGTCTTCCCCGTGCCGCTGGTGCTGGCGCTGGTGCTCAACAGCCTGATGGGGGAACGGCTGAAGCGGACGCTGCAGTCGATCATCTACCTGCCGCACTTCCTGTCCTGGGTCATCGTGGTCGCGTTGTTCCAGCAGATGCTGGGCAACGCGGGCATGCTGAACACCTTCCTGGTCCAGAACGACCTCCCGATCATCCAGATCATCGGAGAACCGGAGTTGTTCAAGGCCCTCCTGACCAGCCAGGTGATCTGGAAGGACGCCGGCTGGGGCACGATCATCTTCCTGGCCGCGATCTCCCGGGTCGACCAGGAGCAGTACGAGGCGGCGGCCGTGGACGGGGCGAACTCCTGGCGGCGGCTCTGGCACATCACCCTGCCGGCGTTGAAGGGCCTCATCATCCTGCTGCTCATCCTGCGCCTGGGCAGCAGCCTCTCGGTGGGTTTCGAGCAGATCATCCTCCAGCAGGGCCCGGTCGGCCTGGAGGCCAGCGAGGTGCTCGACACCTGGGTCTACAACAACGGCATCCTCGGGGGCGAGTGGGGCACCTCTGCCGCGGCCGGCCTGGTCAAGGGCATCGTCGGGCTCCTCCTGGTGATCGGTGCCAACAAGCTGGCTCACGCCTTCGGCGAGAGAGGGGTGTACGAGAAGTGAGCACCACCCAGAACCCGACGATCGGGGACGACACCGTCCAGTCCTTCCGCAAGGACGGCCGACGGCCGCCGTGGATGGAGAAGCCGAGCCCGATCATCCAGGCTGTCAAGTTCGTCTTCCTGGCCATCACGGTGGCGCTGGTCCTCATCCCCTTCTGGTCGGTCATCGCCACGTCGCTGGCCGACCAGCAGACCATCAACGAGTCCGGCGGCGGGATGGTGATGTGGCCGGGCGGCGGGGTCAGCTTCGACGCCTACACGACGGTCCTCTCCGGTGGCGTGGTCACCCGCGCGGTCCTCATCTCCGTGGGCGTCACCGTCGTGGGGACGCTGCTGTCGCTGGCGGCCACCGCCGGCCTGGCGTACTGGCTCTCGCGCCCCGGGGCCCTGGGGGCCAAGCCGATGCTGATGCTCGTGCTGGGCGCCATCCTCTTCGCTCCCGGCCTGATCCCCAGCTACCTGGTGGTCAAGGAGTTCCACCTGCTCGACTCGCTGTGGTCGCTGATCCTGCCGGTCCTGGTCAACGCCTTCAACGTCATCGTCATGCGCGCCTTCTTCCAGGAGCTGCCGAAGGAACTGTTCGAGTCCGCCGCCATCGACGGCGTCGGCGCGGCCACCACCCTGTTCCGGATCGTGCTGCCCCTGTCGAAGGCGGTGCTGGCCGTCATCGGGCTCTTCTACGCCGTGGCCTACTGGAACGCCTTCTTCAACGCCCTGCTCTACATCCAGTCCAGCGAGAAGTGGCCGATGGCCCTGGTCCTGCGCACCTACGTCGTCAACCAGACGACCATCGGCGGCGAGCAGGCCGCCGGCGAGGTGCTGCCGCCGCAACTGCCGCTGCAGATGGCCATCCTCGTGATCGCCATCGTGCCGATCCTGCTGGTCTACCCCTTCATCCAACGCCACTTCGCCAAGGGCGTCATGATCGGCGCCGTCAAGGGCTGACTGGTCCCACCACCGATCGGACCCACCGGTCGCCGTTCCACCACCCACCGGCTCACGACGGGCCGAGGGCACCCATCGGATCGAGGAGGATCCATGTCGAAGAGTGCATTCAGCCGACGCGGCCTGATCGCCGGTGCCGGGGGGTCGGCCGCCCTGCTCGCGGCGGGCGGGCTCACCAGTTGCTCCAGCGGTGACGGAGGTGGCTCCGGGGGTTCCTCCGGGGGCGGCTCGGCCACCCTCCCGACCCACACCCCCTACACCGGGGTGACGCCGGACCTGCCCGGCACCGAAGAGGGTGTCGACGCGGCGTACTTCAACTTCCCGGCCGACAACCCCGTCTCGGTGCCGGAGAAACCCGGCAACGGTGAGACGCTGACCGGGATGGCGAACATCTACTACGCCGTCCCCCCGGGCCCGGGGAACAACAGCTACTGGGCCGGCCTGAACGAGCGCCTGGGCGTGGACCTTCAGCTGCAGATGGTCAGTGCCGCCGACTACACGCAGACCTTCCCCACCACGATCGCCGGCAACGACCTGCCCGACATGGTGCAGGTGCCGAACGCGCCGGTGCCCAACCTGCCCCAGCTGCTGAAGGCGCGGTTCACCGACCTCAGCGAGCACCTGTCGGGCGACGCGATCAACGACTACCCCAACCTCGCCAACATCCCCACCCGCAGCTGGTTGCCGACCGCCCACAACGGCGGCATCTACGGCGTCCCCATCCCGCGCGGGGCGATCGGTGTCTACCACTTCATCCGGGCCGACCTGTTCGGTGCGGCCGGTGTCTCGACCGAGCCCCAGAACTACGAGGAGTTCGTCGACGCCACGAAGGCGCTCACCGACCCCGGGCAGCGGCGCTGGGCCTTCAGCCTGGTCAACCAGCCCCGCCAGCTGCTGGGCCGGATGAACGAGGAACCGAACGTCTGGGCCGAGGAGGGCGGGCAGCTGACCCACATGTACGAGACGGAGCAGTACGCCCAGACCGTCACCGACCTCATCGCGATGTGGAAGTCGGGGGTCATGCACCCCGACTCGTTCAACCCGGCGCAGCCGTTCAAGCAGCTCTTCAACGCGGGCACCGTCGCCGTCAACGCCGCGGACGGGTACCCGGGCTACATCCAGTACATCCTCGACAACGCCGACAACCCGAACTTCCGGCTGGGCCTGATGCCGGTGAACAAGCGGGACGGCAGCGGGCTGGCGGAGTGGGCCCTCGGGCCCGGGTACTACTCCATCAACGTGCTGGCGAAGCAGGAGGACCCCGAGAAGATCAAACTGGCGCTGCGGGTGCTCAACTGGCTGGCCGCCCCGTTCGGCACCGAGGAGTACCTCTACCGCCTGTACGGCGAGGAGGGCGTCGACCACACCCTGGACGCCGACGGCAACCCGGTGCTGACCCCGACCGGCACCACGAACACCGTGCTCCCCATCCGCTACCTCGCCGACAGCCCGTACAACCTCTACGTCCCGGGCCGCCCGCAGGACGCGGAGCAGCAGCACGACTACCAGTCGCTGGAGGTTCCCGTGGGGATCCCCAACCCGGTGGTGGGCTTCTACTCGGAGACCGCGGCCAGCGCCAACGCCGCGGCGGACATCAACTTCAACGACGGCGTCAACGCCATCATCCAGGAGCGGCGTCCCTTCTCCGACCTGGAGGGCCTCATCGCGACGTGGCGCGACGCCGCCGGCGACGCCATGCGCAACGAGTACCAGGACGCGATGCAGGCCGCCGGGGGCACGAGCGCGTGAGCGAGCTGCCCCGCCCGCTGGACCTGCTGGAGGCGGCGGTGACCGCGTGGTCACCGCACCTCCAGCAGGACGGCAACCTGCACGACCCCGTCTTCGACACCCCGACCCAGTACGGCACCGCCTACCACGCGTGGTGCTGCGCGGTGCTGGCCGCGCAGCCGGGCACCGGTGAGGACCCGCGCCACCGGGAGCAGGCGGCCACCTGCCTGGCCGCCACCCTCGCCCACACCGCCGACCCCACCGCCGAGGCGCACGCGTCCACCTTCGACCGCCGGACGGCGAGCGTCACCGGCCGGCTGAACCACCGCGACTTCACGTGGCCCCCGCTGCTGAAGACGTACCTGGGCCTGAGGGACCTCGGGGTGGCGCTGGAGGCGAAGCTCGGCGAACGGATCGCGGACGTGGACGTGATGGCGTCCTTCCGCGCCCGGCCGCCGTCCAACTGGGCGGCCGTGTGGATGAGCGGGGAGTGGCTGCGCATGCGCACCGGCCTCTCCCCCACCCGTCCCGAGGAGTTCGACGAGTGGCTCGACGTGTTCTTCGCCGGCGGGGGGACCGGGTTCGACATGGACCTGGGCATGTACACCGAGCACGGCCTGCCGAACGCCTACGACCTCTTCACCCGGGCCCACCTGGTGGACCTGTTGGCCGGCGGCTGGGCCGGGCGCAACCGCGAGCGCGTCGAGGAGTTCCTGGCGGCGGGGCTGCGGCGCAGCCTGGCGATGCAGCTGTCGGACGGCTCCACGGCCTCCGGCTACCGCAGCGCCGGGCAGACGTGGGTGCTGGGAGCGCAGGTGGCGCTGTTCACCGCGCACCGCGTCCTGGGCCTGGGGACGCGGGCGGACCTGGACGCCGCCCGGCTGGCGGCGTGGCGCGCCTACACCTCCCTGGTGCAGTGGCAGCGCCCCGGCGGGGTCTTCTCCCCGGTGCAGAACCTGCTGCCGCCGCAGTCCCGGGTCGGCTACGAGACGTACACCGCCGACGGGCACTACTCCCCCCTGGCGCTGGCCTTCCTGGCGAGCGCGATCACGGCGGGGTTCGGTGAGGACGAGGCCCCGTCGTCGGCGCAGCTGGACGCACGCCCCGCCACCTCGCTCGCCGAAGGTCCCCCCACGCACCGCGGCGCCGCCCACCGCGGCCGCGTCTCGGTGGCCGTGCAGGCCGCCGCGGACGACACCTACGACGCCAGCGGCCCGGTCGACCTGACCTTCGGGTCGGGACGCCGGCTGCAGTTCGTCAGCGCCGCCCGCCACCTCGGCGGCGGTCCCTGGCTGGTCCCCGGCCTGGCCGTCCGCGCACAGCCGGGTCCCACCCCCGTCGAGGCGCTGTGCGCGTCGCCGCGCCGGCTGACGGCACCGCTGGGCACCCTGCCCGGTGCCGGCCTGAGCTTCGAGGCGCTGCTGCTCGAGCCGGGCACCGGCGACGACGGCGGGGACCGTCCCGGCGGTGGAGCGGCCGGACGTCGTCACCGGTGGTCGGTGCGCCTCGAGGAGGACCGGGTCGAGGTGAGCGAGACCCTGGAGGGCTGGCCGGGCTGGCGCACGTTGCTGGTCCCCTACGTGCGCGATCTCGGCGCCCTGCCGGAGACGACGGTGGAGGTCACCGGGGACGGCGTGCTGTTCAGCCGGGGTGACGAGCACGTCCGGGTGCGCGTGCAGGGCGCTGTGGAACGCCTCACCGTCCTGCCGCACGGCTACGAGAACCGGCGCGGGTCGTGCGGGTTGGTGCGGATCGACCTGGCCGGACCCGGCGACGAGCTGCGCTGGTCGATGGCCGGGTCGTCGAGCGGTGGGGGCGGGCCCACCGCCGGCTGAGCACCGCCGGACCTGCCGGAGGTCGTGGAGGCGTTGGACTACGGTGCAGGACGGCGGTCAGGACACGACCCGGCAGGAGGGGCACCGGTGGCCATACTCGGCCCAGCGCGGCGGCGGGAGCAGATCCTCGCCCTGGTCGGCGCCCGGGGCAGCGCCAGGGTCGCGGACCTGTCCGCGGCGCTCGGAGCCGCCGCCGTGACGATCCGCCGCGACGTCGAAGCCCTCGCGCAGGAGGGCCGGGTCACGCGCCGCTACGGCCTCGTCCTCGCAGCTCCCGAGGCGCCACGTCCTCCACCGCTGGGAACCGTCGTCGCCGTCGTGTCCTTCGTGAGCGGCTACATGCAGCAGATCCTGCTGGCAGCCCAGCAGGCGGTGGCCGAGGCGGGGGGCCGCTACGTCCTGGACGTCGCCCCCGACGCGCACGCCGTGCGCCGCTCGTTCGAGCGGGCGGCCGCGACCGAGGGGGTCGAGGGCGTCCTCTTCGCCCCGCGCTGGCAGTCGGTGGCCCAGGTGACCGGCGACCTGGACCACGTGCTCGCGCCGGGGCTGCCGCTCGTCCTGCTGGAGCGGTTCGCGCCGCGGGGTTCGCTCCTGGCCGCACGCGACGCGGTCCGCAGCGACCACACCAGCGGGGTCCACCAGGCCCTGTCGCACCTGCGGGCCCACGGTCACCGCAGGGTCCTGCTGCTCAGCCGCGACGACTCCCCCACCGCGCGCACGGTGCGGGCCTGCTTCGCGGAGGCGCAACGGTCCTTGAACATGCCCGTGCTCTCCCAACCGCTGCTGAGCTCGGACGGCGCGGACCAGGAGCACTGCGCGCAGGCCCCGGACCCGGTTGCAGCGATCGCTCGCTTCGGCGCGACAGCGGTGCTCGTGCACTCCGACGTCGACGCGCTGACGATGCTGCCCCGCTTCGAGGCGGCCGGCCTGTCGGTACCGGACGACCTGAGCATCGTCTCCTGGGACGACGTCGTCGCCGGCATGGGGAGCGTTCCGCTGACCACGATCGCTCCGCCGAAACGGGAGGTGGGGACCGCCGCCGTGGAACTGCTGCGCTGGCGGTGCGCGAACCCCGCCGCACCGGCGCGACGGCTGGAGATCGCGACCCGGCTCGTCGAGCGGCGTTCGGTGCGTTCGACCGGTCGGTGATGGTCGGCCCGCGCTCCGCCTGCACGTCGGCGCGCGGGCCCCGCGACGGCCGGCGCGCACCCGCGCCGGCCGCCGGGTGGCCCGCGGCCCTGCCGGCTGCGCGGCTCAGGACACCGGCGCCGGAGCGGTGGGCAGCGTCGAGGTGTCGATGACGAACCGGTAGCGCACGTCGGAGGCCACGACGCGCTCCCACGCCTCGTTGACCTGCTCGGCGCGGATCACCTCGACCTGCGCGGCGATGCCGTGCTCGGCGCAGAAGTCCAGCATCTCCTGGGTCTCGGCGATGCCGCCGATGTTGGAGCCGGCCAGGCTGCGGCGCGCGGGGATCAGCGAGAAGGCGCGCACCGACATGGGGTTCTCCGGCGCCCCCACCTCGACCAGGGTGCCGTTGCGGCGCAGCAGGCCCATGTGCGCGTCCAGGTCCAGGTTCGCCGAGACGGTGTTGATGATCAGGTCGAAGGAGCCGGCGAGCTGCCGGAACGTGTCGGGGTCGCTGGTGGCGTGGTAGGCGCTCGCGCCCAGCCGCAGGCCGTCCTCCTGCTTCTTCAGCGACTGCGACAGGACGGTGACCTCGCAGCCCTTCGCCGCGGCGATCTGCACGGCCATGTGGCCCAGTCCGCCCAGCCCGATGACGGCGACCTTCGTGCCGGGACCGGCGCCCCAGTGGTTCAGCGGCGAGTACGTGGTGATGCCCGCGCACAGCAGCGGTGCGGCCACGTCCAGCTCCAGGCCGTCGGGGATGCGCAGCACGAAGTGCTCGTCGACGACGATCTGCTGGGAGTACCCGCCGGCGGTGGGCCGCCCGTCGGCGGGGTCGGTGCCGCCGTATGTCCCGACCATGCCGGCGATCGTGCCGTTGCCGGTGCAGTACTGCTCCTCGCCGTCGCGGCAGGCCTCGCACTCGCGGCAGGAGCCGACCATGCAGCCGACGCCGACGCGGTCGCCGACGGCGTGCTTCGTCACCTCGGTGCCGATCTCGGCGACGACGCCGGCGATCTCGTGGCCGACGACGATGGGCCAGTCGACCGGGCCCCACTCGCCGCGGGCGGTGTGGATGTCGGAGTGGCAGATGCCGGCGTAGCGGATCTCGATGCGCACGTCGCGCGGGCCGACGTCGCGCCGCTCGATCGTGGTGGGCGCCAGGGGCCCGGTGGCGGACGGGGCGGCGTAGGCGCTGACGGTGGTGGTCACGGTCCCTCTTCCTGCCTGTGGGGTGGAGGGACGAGTCCAGCACGCCGGCGACGCGCGCGCCTCACGGGGGCGGCGCGGTGCTGGCGCGGTCCACGACGGGTGAGGACAGCAGCCGCACCTCCGGCGCCCGCGGTCCGTCCACGCGCTCCAGCAGCATCTCGACGGCGGCCCGGCCGATCTCGTCGGTGGGCACGTCCAGGCCGGTGAGCGGTCGCGTCACCGCGCCCGGCGCGCCGATGCGGACCAGCGACAGGTCGCCCGGCACCTGCCGGCCCTCCTCCGCCAGGACCGCCAGCAGGTGGGGCAGGGCCGCCTCGTTGTGCACGAGCAGCGCGGTGGGGTCCGGCAGCTGCCGGTGCAGCGCGGCCAGGCAGGAGCGGACACCCGCCGTCGACGCGGCGCAGGGTGCGCTCGCGGCCGCCGCCCCCACCTCGCCGGCCGCGGCGAGGAAGCCCTCGCGCAGCCGGTCGGCGTACCCGGCGCGACGGCGCACCGACGACGGCGTGGCCCCCACCAGGCCGATGCGCCGGTGCCCGAGCGCGGCCAGGTGGGCCACGGCGTCGCGGGCCGCCCTGGCGAAGTCGAAGTCCACGCAGGACAGCCCGCGGGGTTCTCGCGGCACGCCGACGAGCACGGTCGGCCGCCCCAGGCCGGCCAGCACCTGCACGCGGGGGTCGTCGCTGGCGACGTCCAGCACGACGAGGCCGTCGACGAGCGAGGCCGACGTGACCCGTTCCAGACCGGCGGCTTCCTCCTGCGTGAGCAGGAGCACGTCGTGCTCGCGGGTGCGGGCCGTGGTGACGACGGCGCGCACGAACTGCATGACGACGCCGAGGTCGGCGCCCTGGTGCAGCGGCACCACGAGAGCGACGACCCCCGTGCGGCGCGAGGCCAGCGCCCGGGCGCCGGCGTGCGGGCGGTAGCCGAGCTCGCCGATGGCCTTCTCGACGCGGGCCCGGGTGGCGGCGGAGATGGCGCGCTTGCCGCTGAGCACGTACGAGACGGTGCTGGCGGAGACACCGGCGACGCCGGCGACGTCGGCGATGGTGGCCACGCGGGTCCCTCCCCGTTCACGCCGGTTCCACGGCAGTCGTGCCGGCGGAGGGGCGGTTCGTCGAAGCGCTTCGCCAAGCAACCTACGTGAAGACCTCCTCCGAGGACAAGGACGGCCCCGACGACACGACTGCGAAGCGGGCGAAAGGCGCGTTCGTGCTTGACACGGGTGAGGTGACGCAGAAAACTCTCAACCAGACAAATCGAAGCGCTTCGCCATCCGGCGATCCCGTGCGCGTCCGTCGACGAGGACGCGACCCCTCCGCCAGGACGGCCAGGTCCTCGTGCCCGGGCCCGGCGGTCCTCGCCCCACCCCGTCCTGGAGAAAGCCTTGCCCTCCCCCGCGCGCCGCCTCAGCACCGACCGCCTCCTGTTCGGCGGCGACTACAACCCGGAGCAGTGGCCGCCCGAGGTGTGGGCCGAGGACGTCGCGCTGATGCGGCGGGCCGGGGCGAACGCCGCCACGATCGGCGTGTTCTCGTGGGCCGAGCTGGAGCCCGAGGAGGGCGTGTACGAGTTCGGCTGGCTGGACCGCGTGTTCCAGACCCTGCACGACGGCGGCATCGGCGTGGTGCTGGCCACGCCGACGGCCTCGCCGCCGCCGTGGTTCACCCGCGCTCACCCCGACGCGATGCCCGTCGGCCCGGACGGGGTGCGCCTGAGCCACGGCAGCCGCGACACGTACGCGGTGAGCGCACCCGCGTACCGCAGCGCCGCCCGTGCGATCGCGCAGCGACTGGCCGAGCGGTACGGCGGGCACCCCGCACTGCTGGCGTGGCACGTGCACAACGAGTACGGGACCCTGGACTGGGGCGAGCACGCCGCGGCGGCGTTCCGCCGGTGGCTGCGACGGCGCTACGGCACGCTGACCGAGCTCAACCGCGCCTGGTACACCGCCTTCTGGTCGCAGCGGTACTCCTCCTGGGAGGACGTCCTGCCACCCCGGGCGACGCAGTACATCGCGAATCCCACCCACGCCCTGGACTTCAAGCGGTTCAGCTCCGACGAGATGCTCGACGCGATGCGCGAGCAGCGCGACGCGATCCGCGCGGCGGGCTCGACCGCCCCGGTGACGACGAACTTCATGCTGCCCACCTGGAACCACCTGGAGCAGTGGAGCTGGTCAGCGGAGCTGGACCTCGTGTCCGTGGACCACTACCTCGACACGGTCGGCCCTGACGGCGAGACGCACGCCGCCTACGGCGCGGACCTGACGCGCTCCTTCGCCGGGGGCGGCCCGTGGCTCCTCATGGAGCAGAGCTCCACCAGTTCCACCGTCCCGGGCCGGCGGGCGCACAAGGCACCGGACCGCGTCCTGCGCAACTCCCTGTCGTACGTGGCGCGCGGTTCGCAGGGTGCGCTGTTCTTCCAGTGGCGCGCACCGGCCGCCGGCGCGGAGGCCTGGCACGGCGGCATCGTCCCGCACGCCGGCGCGGGCTCCCGCTCGTTCCGGGGCTTCGAGGGGCTCGGCCGCGCCCTGGCCTCGATCGCCGAGGTGGCCGAGCCGCCGGCCGACGGGCCGCTGGTGGAGGCGGACGTCGCCGTGGTCTGGCACGCCGAGGGGTGGTGGGCCACCGACACCAGCCAGCTGCCCAGCGACCTGCTCGACTACTCCACGGCCGTGCGCGCGGCCCACCGCGCCCTGTGGCAGGCCGGGTACGCGGTGGACTTCGTCGCCCCCGACGCCGACCTGTCGCGCTACCGCCTGGTCCTGGTGCCCAGCCTGTTCCCCGTCACCGACGAGGCGGTGCGCCGCCTGGGCGAGCACGTCACCGGCGGCGGGCACCTGGCCGTGTGGCCGTTCACCGGGTACGCCGGCGCGGACCTGCACGTCGTCCCCGGCGGGTACCCCGGGCGGTTGCGCCACCTGCTGGGCCTGCGCGTGGAGGAGCTGCACCCCCTGGCGGGCGACGAGCAGGTGCGGCTGCACCGGGACGGCGAGGCGCCCCTGCGGGGACGGGTGTGGAGCGAGCTCGTCGTGCCCGAGGGCGCGCAGGTGCTCGCCGCGTACGACGGTGGCGAGCTGGCCGGCGAGCCGGCCCTGACCCGCCACCGGGTCGGCGGGGGCGTGGCGCACTACGTCTCCACGTTCCTGGAGGAGGACTCGCTGCGGCGCTGGCTGACCTCCGTGTGCGAGCAGGCGGGTGCGCGGCCGGTGCTGCAGGGGTCCGTGCCCCAGCGCGTCGAGGTGGTCCGGCGGCGCGGTGCCGCGGCCGACTACCTGTTCGTGCTGAACCACTCGCAGGGCCCGGTGCTCGTGACCGGCCCAGGCACGGACCTGCTGACGTCCGCCGGCGCCGAGCGGGGCCTGCGCGTGGAGGCCCTGGGGTGCGCGGTGCTGCGGACCCGTGCGCGCGAGGGCTGGGCGGTCGATCCGCTGGGCTCCTGAGCGGTGCCCGAGACGCAGCTGCAGCCGGGACGGTGGCCCGGCTGCAGCTGCGGGGTGGTGGCGCGCGACCACCGGTCGCGTCAGCGCAGCGCCTGCTCGCCCACCAGGTCCGCCAGGCCCTCGACGACGGCGTCCTCCGCGCACCCGGGCTTCAGCCGCGACCCCAGGACCTGGAACGTCTGGTGGCTGAACGACTCGTCGTCGGGGACGTACCCGGAGGCCGCCCTGCCGTTGGCGAGGGTGACGAACATCGTCTTCGTCAGGGGCGAATCCTCCTTCACCCGCAGGCCGATGCGGGTGTAGATCTCCGCGTTGGCCGTCGTGAGCGCGACGTCGCCGATGCCGAGCACGCCCAGGCGCAGGTCGACGTCCGGACCGTCCTCGTACTCGCCCGCGACGCCCTCGCGGGCGTCGTCGAGCCGGGTGCGCCCCGGGCAGGTCGCGGTGTCCTGACCGGACCAGATGGTCGGTGCCACGGTGAGGGGCTCGGTGTGCGACATGACCCGGATGACCTCCTCGCCCAGGACGATCCCCGCGGCCTGCACGTAGTCGAACAACTGCCGCAGCACCGCCGGGTCCGCGGGCCCGGCGGGGACCTCCCCGTTCCGCACGGGGGCCTCGACGTCCTCGCGGACCTCCTCGTAGCCGGTGACGGGGGCACCGGACCGCGAGGCGATCACGTTCGTGCCCGTCCGCAGCCACTTGGGGTTCACGTCCCCCGACGCGCCCTGCGTGAACACCGCCACGACGTCGTCGCCGAACGCCTGCTCGACGTGACGGCTGGTGGCGGCCGGGAAGTCGCCGCTGACCGCTCCGCTGAGGTAGCCGTTGACGGGGTGCATGGCGTAGTTCGCGTACGTGGCGATCGGTGACCCGTCGGGCCGGGTGAAGGTCAGGACGGCGACCTCCTTGTCGGCGGGGGCGTCGAGGTTCGCGGCCTGCGTCCACCGCCCGGTCTCGGGGTCGAGGGCGTCGCGGTTGACATTGAGGTCGGCGCTGCCGCTGGCGTACCCGACCTGCGCCGGTTCGAGCTCCGCCCGCGCGGCCCGCACGGCCTCCAGGGCCTTGTCGGCGAGGATCTCCGTCCCGTACCGCGGTGCCTGCGGATCGCTCGGGCCGGCCGGGTAGGCGCTGTGGGAGTGGGTGCTGGAGATGACGATGTTCTCCACCGGCGTCTGCAGCTCGGCGGCGATGCGCTGGACGGCGTCGGCCCACACCGCCTCGTCGATGCCGCTGAGGTCGGCGCCGATCAGGGCGGCACGCACCCCCTGGTTCTCGAACACGATGGCGCGGACGTTGAGGCGCTCGTGCTCGTACTCCCCCAGCGCCGGGTACTCGGGGTTCGCCGCCGGGGTGATGTCCACCCTGGCGGCCCCGGCCCGCAGATCGCTCTGCGCAGCGGCCGCACCGGTGGCCGCACGGGCGGCCGCGGTCTGCTGCGCGGGGACGGCGGCGGCCACCAGGGGCGAGAACCCCACGGCCGCGGTCAGGACTGCGGCCGCCGTCGCGCGGCGGGCGGTGTTCCTCTTCATCGGGGGTCCTCCGGTTCTGGCTGCGGGTGGTGGTGACGC
The DNA here is from genome assembly GCF_050871845.1 of Kineococcus arenarius subsp. arenarius. NCBI lineage: Bacteria > Bacillati > Actinomycetota > Actinomycetes > Kineosporiales > Kineosporiaceae > Kineococcus > Kineococcus arenarius. The sequence goes on along the minus strand of NZ_JBJLSE010000017.1, from coordinate 7,855 downwards.
CGGTCAGGTCCAGAGCGAGCAGGAGTGCTCGCGCTCGAAGGCAGCTCCGGGGATGACCTCGGTCCGGCCGCCGGGCAGGAGCCCGAGGCGGAGCTCCTCGGGTTCGGTGGAGACGGGCCACGCGGGCAGGCCCTCGCCGTTCGGGTTCCCCGACCGCGCGAAGTTCGACCAGTAGCCGATCATCACGTCGGACAGCCGCAGCTGCTCGGCGGTCAGCGGTTCGCTGGTCTCCGACTGCCACAGGTACGGGACCTCGGAGGTGTGGCCGCTGCCGATGGGGAAGGAGGAGGGCACGGTCATGTAGGGGCGGCCCGGGGCCGTCTCGTCGCGGAACTCGAAGGTGTACGTGGGGACCTGCCGGGCGAGGGACCGGGTCACCGGGAGCGCCCCGCAGACGCGGGCGTCGGTCTGCAGCGCGGCCAGTGCCAGCCCGGGGGTCTCGTACCCGGTCACCGGGTAGGCGGCGAGCAGCTCCTCGGCGTCGTCGCCGTAGGTCTCCCGCACGGTGCGCTCGTAGGCGGTGGCCGTCAGCGGCAGCCGCACCAGGTCGTTGGCCTCGTAGACGAAGGCGCGGGACTCGTTGCGGGTGTTGCCGATCACGACGGGCACCTGGTTGAAGGCGCCGGTCGCGAAGGCCTCGGCCGGGGCCAGCGGCAGGTCGGACCCGCCGGCGACCGCGCCGAACCTCAGGCCGGTGGACAGCTGGACGTCGAGCAGGTCCGCGGCGCTGCGCGAGCGCAGGCACGCCACCGCCGTGGCGGGGTCGGGGCAGCCGGCGGCCTGCGCGAACTCCTCGCTGCGCGCCGCGCCCTCCTCCCGGCTCACCGCGTCACCGCAGTTGCCGGCGCTCTCGATGGCGGCGGCGGAGAACAGCCCGGCCGCGCTGGGAGAGGCCAGCAGCCAGCACACTCCCCCGGCCCCGGCGGACTGGCCGGCGACGGTGACCCGGGAGGGGTCGCCGCCGAAGGAGGCGATGTTGCGCTGGATCCAGCGCAGCGCCGCCACCTTGTCGGTGTTGGCGTAGTTCCCGCTCGAGGCTCCGTCGGGGGTCTCGGCGTCCAGGCCCGGCAGCGACAGCCCGCCGAGGACGCCCAGGCGGTAGTTCACCGTCACGACGACGTTGCCGCCCTCGAGGGCCATCCGGTCCGGCTGCACGTCGGTGGCGGCACCGTTGATGCCGCCGCCGCCGTGGAAGAACACCTGCACGGGTGCCGCGGACCCGGCCCCGCTGGGGACCCGCACGTTGAGGAAGAGGCAGTCCTCGGTGGTGCTCGCCGGTGTCCCGGGGCGCCAGAAGACGGCCGACTGCACGCACTCCGCACCGGGCTCGGTGGCGTCGCGCACGCCCGCCCACGGCGTGACGGGTTCGGCGGGGCGCCACCGCTGCGCGGGAGCGGCGTAGGGGATGCCCTGGTACGTCCCCAGGCCGTCGGTCACCGTCCCGCGCAGGCTGCCGTCGGGGGTGTGGACGACCTCCTGCACGTCCGGGGGCTGGGCGGTGGCGGTGGCGCCGACCGCGGGGGCGGCGGCGGTCAGGGCCAGGGCGGCGGTGAGGGTGGCCGCCCACCAGGGGCGGCGGGTGCGGTGCTTCACGGTGACCTCCGGTCAGCGTCGAGGAGGGGGGTGGCGCCGCTGCTCACAGCGGCAGCAGGACGAGGGCGAGGGTGTCGTCGTCCCCGGCGCGCAGGGCGGCGTAGCCGATGCGCGGGGAGGCGACGTGGGCGGCCGCGCCGCGCGCGATCCCGTCGGCCACCGCGGCCTGCACGTTGTCGACGTACTCGGGGCTGGTGTGCCACTGGTGGTTGTGCGCGGTGTAGACGGTGTCGTAGCGGCCGTCGGTCTTGCGCCGCCAGGCGGCCAGGGCCGCCGCGAACTCCTCCAGCGGGACGTGGAGGGTGAGCCCGCCGGCGGGCCCCTGCTCCCCCAGGGCGTCGCCGGCGAACAGCACGCGCGACACCGGGTCGAGCACCGTGAGGCTGCAGGCGGAGTGACCGGGCAGGGAGTACACCTCGAGGTCGACCGGCCGGCCGGCGTCGTCGGTCCCCAGCGGGACGAGGTCGCCGTCGTGCAGGAGGTTCACCGCGGCGAGCCCGGCGGTGTCCACGACCGCGGCGGCGGGCAGGTGGACGGTGTGCTCGGTGAACTGCGGCAGGCCCCCGACCTGGCTGGTGTCGTCGCTGGTGAGCAGGACCTCCAGAGGGTGCCCCGGCACGAGCCCGCGCACGTATTCGGCCAAGCCGCGGGTCCCCCGGCCGGTGCCCAGGAGCAGCGCCCGCTCGGACCCGCTCACGAGGAACAACGACTGGTTCGCCGAGTCCCGGACCATGTGCAGGCGCGTGCGGATGTTGTCCAGGAAGGCGTAGGAGGCGTCGGCGTCCGGTGAGGACCGGTAGCCGCCGGGGATCGCCACGAGGTGGTAGGCGTCGGAGTCGTCGCCGACGTCACCGGCGCGGGGACCGCCGGGGTAGAGGTTGGCCAGGGAGAAGGTCATCCGCGCCGAGCGCACCCCGATCCAGACGACCTCGCGGCCGATGGTCCGGTACGGCTCGGCCGCCACGGAACCGTCCAGCGCCGCGGAGGCCGCGTCGAACATGTCGGTGACGTACTGGGCGTCCAGCGGCCGGCCGTCCACGGGCGGCAACCCCCGGGCGAACTGCTTGACCTGGTAGAAGTGCGCCGGCAGCAGGGCGACGCCGTCCAGCGGCGCGAGGACCTCGCGCAGGCGGCCCAGCATGTCGCGGTAGAGCGTCGTCGTCGCCGAGTCGAAGTGGGCCCAGACGTAGGCGGAACCCACGGCGTCACCGGTGGCCAGCATGCGGTTCTCGACGTCCAGGTAACCGGTCGATCCGGGGGTGTGCCCGTACATCGCCACCGCGCGGATCGTCCTGCCGCCGAGGTCGAACTCGCCGACGGCCTCACCGCCCCCGACCGTCGAGGCACCACCGCCTTCGCGGACGGGCACGTAGTTCGGCGGCGCCTCCTCCGGCCAGTCCAGTTCCGGGTAGTACACCGTGCGATCGCCCATCTGCGCGTTCTTGCCGGTGTGGTCGCCGTGCCGGTGGGTGTTCGCGACGTCGAAGTCGACCGGGTCCGGACGCGGGGAGCCGTCGTCCTCGTGGCCGAGCAGGTGCGCCACGACGATCTTCAGGTCGCTCTCGCCGAGGACGTCGGGGGTGTTCTGCGCCGTGTCGATCAGCAGGGCCCTCCGGGACCCCTCGAACAGCCACATCGTCGAGCCCTGGGACCGGCGGGCGTTGACCTCGGCCATGTTCTCGATGCGCCAGGTGCGGTGTCCCAGGGCGCTCGTGAAGACCCGGTAGGCGGTGTAGCTGCCCCAGGGGTTGGGTTCGGCGAAACCGGTCCCCGGCGGGGAGTCGTCCGGGTCGTCGCGCGTCGCGACGAAGCCGGGGACCAGTTCGTACCAGCTCAGCTCCGCGGTCCGGGCCGGCGCGTCCCGGGTGACGGCTCGCGCCGACCGGGGGGCGAGCGGGACCGCGGCGGCCAGCACGGCGGCGGCGGCGAGCAGGCTGCGGCGCGAGGTCGGCGCACCGGCCGCCGCGCACCCGGCGTGGCAGCAGTCGTCGTCGGTGGCCGCGGGTCGCGCCGGCGAGCCGGGAGGGAGGGAGGTGGGCATGGGGGGTGGGCTCTCTTCATCGAGAGGGAGCGCCGCCGTTCGCTGGCGACGTCGCCGGACCGGTTGGGGCAGGGAGGTTGCCTGAACCCTGCTCGCCGCAACCTTGGTCCTCGCTGTGAGCGGTGTCAACCCTCCGCAGCGGGGAGAGCGGGGGGCACCGACGGGTTTCGGGCGGGTGAACTCCTGGCGGACGGTCCCCCGCGGGCTTCCCCCACGGGCCGCGCGGGCGCACCCTGGGAGGAGCTGTCCAGCAGGGTGCAGCCGCCGGTGCGGTCCGTGCCGCCCGGCTGAGGTTCCTGTCCGAGGGAGGCCCGGCGTGATCGAACCGCGCATCGTGCAGCGCCTGCGGGACGCTGCCGAGGACCACCGCGTGCACCCGGAGGAGCCGGTGCACCTGACGGTGCAGCTGGCCGACGGCCGCAGCGTGAGCGGCACCCCCCTGGCCGTGGAGGACGGCACGGTGTGGCTGCGGACGCTCCAGGACGAGGACGGCGCCGCCGTGGAGCTGGACTCCGTGCTGGACCTGCGCGTCGACGGGCACGGCCCGGCGGTGGTGGAGGGCTGAGCAGGACCTCTCGCCCCGGTCGCCGCGGAAGGGGTCGGGGCACCTGCGGCTGGTCCTGCTCGACCCGCGAGGTGCGGGCCGGTCGGCGGTTCCCGCGGACACCACCTCCTACCGCTGCGACCACCTCGTCGACGAGGTGGAGGCACTGCGCGTGCACACCGACCTGGAGCGGGTGGACGTGCTCGCGCACTCCGCCGGCTCCGGGGTGGGCGCCGTCACCGGCGCGCCCTCGTCGGCAGCGAACCGCCGCTGCCCGTGAAGGTCCGGTCCGCTCCGCCGGGTGGACCACCCCTCAGGTGCCGGGTCAGTCGAGGTAGTCGCGCAGCACCTGCGAACGCGACGGGTGGCGCAGCTTGGACATCGTCTTGGACTCGATCTGCCGGATCCGCTCACGCGTGACGCCGTACACCTTGCCGATCTCGTCCAGCGTCTTCGGCTGACCGTCGGTCAGGCCGAAGCGCATCGAGACCACGCCCGCCTCGCGCTCGGAGAGGGTGTCCAGCACCGAGTGCAGCTGCTCCTGCAACAGGGTGAAGCTGACCGCGTCGAGAGCGACGACGGCCTGCGAGTCCTCGATGAGGTCACCGAGCTCGGAGCTGCCGTCCTCGCCCAGGGGGGTGTGCAGCGAGATGGGCTCGCGGCCGTACTTCTGGACCTCGACGACCTTCTCCGGGGTCATGTCGAGCTCCTTGGCGAGCTCCTCCGGAGTGGGCTCGCGGCCCAGGTCGCTCAGGAACTGGCGCTGCACCCGGGCGAGGCGGTTCATCACCTCCACCACGTGGACCGGGATGCGGATGGTGCGGGCCTGGTCCGCCATCGCGCGGGTGATGGCCTGGCGGATCCACCACGTCGCGTAGGTCGAGAACTTGAAACCCTTGGTGTAGTCGAACTTCTCCACCGCGCGGATCAGACCGACGTTGCCCTCCTGGATCAGGTCCAGGAAGAGCATGCCGCGGCCGGTGTAGCGCTTGGCCAGGGAGACGACCAGGCGCAGGTTCGCCTCGAGCAGGTGGTTCTTGGCGCGGCGGCCGTCCTCCGCGATCCACCACAGCTCCCGCTCGGAAGCCGGGTGCTTCGCGGTTCCCGAGTGCAGGTGGTGCTCGGCGAACAGGCCGGCCTCGATGCGCTGGGCGAGCTCGACCTCCTGCTCGGCGTTGAGGAGGGCGACCTTGCCGATGAGCCTGAGGTAGTCCTTGATCGGGTCCCCGCTGGCGCCGGCAGTGGTCAGCTGCACAGCGGGTGCACCTTCACCGTCGTCGTCCTCGGCGTCGGTGACGATGACCACTGCACTGCCCTGCTCGAGGCCGTTGTCGACCGCAACGACGTCGGAGCCCTGCCGGCCGGTGCTGTCGGCCTCGCTGGTGCTCGTCCCAGCCGGTGCGCCGTCGCCCACCGCACCGCCCAGAGCCTCACCACGCGGCTCGTCCAGCACCTGAGTCGTCAGGATCGACCCCGTGCTCGTCGGCGTCACGCGCGCCGCGACTGCTCTGGCGGGAGTCGCCCTGGTGCGGGCGGCGCGGTCGACGACGGGCGCGCTCTCAGGAACCGTCACGATGACGCCGGCGTCGCGGAAGGCCCGCAACACCGCCCTCACGTGCTCGAGCGGCAGCCGAGCGTCCTCGCACGCGCTTCGCACGTCGTGGGCGTCGACGAAACCGTCGGCACTCCCCTGCCGCAGCAGCTGCTGGAGCGGATCCCGGTCGAGTTCCGCCGGGAGGGAGGGGGAAGTCGAGGGAGAGGGCACGCACTGCCTTTCGTCGAAGGGCTCACGTGCACCCCCGGGCTGTTTGAGGTTGAAACGTGGACGGTCGATCAGGTATTCCCCACCGCGCCACACGACGCCCCTGGCCCGGGGCTCCACCCGCACGCCGGGCACCTCACCGCCGACCGGGGAGGAACCGGGCAGACTGCACCCGTGAGCACCGTCGAAGACCTGCGGCCCCCGCACGCCGTGTCGGTCCCCATCCCGCTGCGCTGGTCGGACATGGACGCCTTCGGGCACGTGAACAACACCGCCTTCCTGCGCTTCTTCGAGGACGCCCGCTTCACCGCCTTCCCCGCCGCGGGCGTGGGTGCCGACGGGCAGCTGTCCACCCGGGCACTGCTCGCGGTGCGCCACGAGGTGGAGTACCGCTCTCCGCTGCTCTACGGTCGCCACCGGCTCACGATCCACATCTGGGCGACGCGGTTGGGCACCAGCAGCGTCGACGTGGCCTGTCAAGCGGTCGCGCAGGAAGGCGATCAGGCATGCGTGTCAGCAGTCGCCCGCAGCCGGATGGTCATGGTGGACACCACCTCCGGGCGCCCCCGACCCATGAGCGAGGACGAGCGCGCACAGTTCAACGCCCACCTGGGAACACAGGTGCAGTTCCGCGGCTGGTGACACCCGCGGCCCGCGGCGGCCCCGCAGGCGCAGCACGCGACCCCCTCGGCACGGGATCGCGGCCTCAGCACCGGCCAGCTCCGGCGGTCGCCCGGCCTCGAAGCGCCCGACCGGCCGGGACGGCCGGGGCCGGCAGCTGAGGAGCCGGGTGGTGCTGCGGTCGACGCCCGCCGCAGAGCACGACAAGCTGACGCCATGAGCCAGCACACCGAACTGCGCATGCGCGTAGGCCGCGAGACCGGGCACACCCTGCACCTGCGCCGTGGGGACGAGCCTTCCGACCTGGACGACTTCCTCGGCTCGGTGGCGACTCCGGAGCTGGCGATGAAGATCGCCGAGGCGTGGAACGCCTACTGGCCGGAGCCGGACCCCGATGAGGTGGGGACGGGCCGGGTCGAGGAGGTCAAGGCGGAAGCGGTCCAGCGCGCGCGGCGGGGTGACCTCGCCGGTTGAGGTGCGAGGCCCGGCTTCGACGGAGACCTCCCACCGACACGTCGGAGGTGAGGACGGTCGCGACGGCCACGCCGAGGGAGCGCCACGACGAGCTGCGTGAGCGGGCGGCCCGCACGGCGCTCGAGGCCTCTTGTGCCGGGCCGGTCGACGCCGGCGACCGGCCCGGCACCACCACCACCACCACCGGTGACGCGGCTCCCCCGCAGACGGGAGGTCCCCCCGGCCGAGGACCTGCGGGTGTCGTGAAGCCCGACGACGGTCGGGCTCGCCCACCCGGCCGCGGATCCGCGGATCCGGTTCAGGGGATCTTCACGCCCGCCGCCCGCATCCGCTTCTTGGCCCGCTGCGTGGATTCCTTGAAGGCCCGCTGCACCTTGACCCCGCGGCGCCGGAAACCGAGCAGGTCCATCGCGACCTCGAGCACCTGGGCGTCCTGGGCCTTCACACCGAGTCGGCCGTAGGCCAGGGCCACGGCGGCATCGACCGCCTCCACCGGCGTCTGGTCGACGTTGGGGTGGGTCCCGCCGAGGCCGGCGGTGAAAGCGCTCACCGATCCCTCGGCATCGGCCACGCTGCCCAGGCCCGGGGGCAATTCAGCAGCGGCGGGGCTTTCCGGTTCCGGTTCGGGAAGATCTTCGATTTGCGGCGCCGCCGTACCCTCCGCCGCACCGGCCTCTTCTCGAGCGGCGCGCTCGGCCTCTTCTCGAGCGGCGCGCTCGGCCTCTTCTCGAGCGGCGCGCTCGGCCTCTTCTCGAGCGGCGCGCTCGGCCTCTTCTCGAGCGGCGCGCTCGGCCTCTTCTCGAGCGGCGCGCTCGGCCTC
>NZ_JBJLSE010000016.1:0-62568 GCF_050871845.1 Kineococcus arenarius subsp. arenarius | reverse complement strand
CCCCCCCCCCCCCCCCCCCCCCCCCCCCCCCCCCCCCCCCCCCCCCCGCCCCCCCCCCCCCCCCCCCCCCCCCCCCCCCCCCCCCCCCCCCCCCCCCCCCCCCCCCCCCCCCCCCCGGGGGTGGGGGAGGCAGAGGGCGGTGGGGGGTGTGGTGGGGTGGGGGTGTGAGCGCCTCCCCGCAGCGGCTCGTGCCGCCGAGCCCCACCGTGCTGCTGCTGGGCGGGCGCAGCGAGATCGGCCTGGAGGTCGCCGAGCGGCTGGTGCGCGCCGGCGCCCGCACGGTCGTCCTCGCCGCCCGCCGTGCCGGGCAGCTCGAGGCGGAGGCCGCGCGGCTGCGCTCCGCCGGAGCCGGGCACGTCGAGACCGTCGAGTTCGACGCCGACGACGTCGCCGCGCACGGCCCCCTGCTCGCGGACGTCGTCGCCCGGCACGGTGCGCTGGACGCCGTGGTGGCGTTCGGGGTCCTCGGCGACCAGGCGCGCGCCGAGCGCGACGTCGCGCACGCCCTGGCCGTGGTGCACACCGACTTCACCGCGCAGGTCAGCGTCCTGTCGCACCTGGCGGTGTTGCTGCGGCCGCTGCGCGCCGGGCGGATCGTGGCGTTCTCCTCCATCGCGGGGGTGCGTGCTCGCCGCCCCAACTACGTGTACGGCTCCGCCAAGGCCGGCCTGGACGCCTTCGCCTCGGGGCTGGCCGACGCCCTGACCGGCAGCGGCGTCTCGCTGCTGCTGGTGCGCCCCGGCTTCGTCATCGGCCGCATGAGCGCCGGGATGCGCCCCGCACCGTTGTCGAGCACCCCGCCGCAGGTGGCCGAGGCGACCGTGGCGGCGCTCGCCGCCGGCCGCGGGGAGGTGTGGGTGCCCGGGTCGCTGCGCGCCCTGGCCGCCGCGATGCGCGCCACTCCGCGCGCGGTGTGGCGGCGCGCCCCGCGCTGAGGCTCGCCGGGCGGGGCGCACCGGCCCTGCCCACGGTGGCGGGCATGGACCTGGAGCTCACCGGGCACACCGCCCTGATCACCGGCGGCGACTCCGGCATCGGCTGGCACACCGCACGGCTGCTGCTCGCCGAGGGCGCGCGCGTCGCCCTCACCGACGTCGACGCCGGCCGGCTGCGGGAGGCCGCCGAGCGGCTGGGAGCGGGGGAGGACCGCCTCGTCGCCGTGGCGGCCGACCTGACCCGCCCCGAGGACGTGCAGCGCCTGCAGCGGGCGGTCTCGCAGCGCCTCGGCGACCCGGACGTCCTCGTGCACTGCGCCGGGGTCACCGGCGCGCAAGGGCTGTTCCACGAGATCGACGAGGAGGGGTGGCGCTCCACGCTGGAGACCGACTTCTTCGCCGCCGTGCGCGTGGTGCGCGCGTTCCTGGACCCCGTGCGGGCGAAGGGGTGAGGGCGCGTGGTGCTGCTGGCGTCGGAGGACGCGGTGCAGCCCTACACCGACGAACTGCCCTGCTGCGCCGCCAAGGCCGCCGTGCTGAGCCTGGCCAAGGGGTTGTCGAAGACGTACGCGAGCGAGGGCGTCCTCGTCAACGCCGTCTCCCCGGCGTTCATCGCCACCCCCATGACCGACGCGATGATGCAGGAGCGCGCGCAGCAGGACGGCACGAGCGTCGAGCAGGCGATCAGCACGTTCCTCGACGAGGACCGGCCCTTCATGGAGCTGAAGCGCCGCGGCGAACCGGACGAGGTGGCCTCCGTCATCGCGTTCCTGGTCTCCGAGCGGGCCAGCTTCGTCAACGGCAGCAACTACCGGGTGGATGCCGGCTCGGTCGCGACGATCTGAGGGTTCCGCCGCGGGGCACTAGCGTGGGGCGCATGTCCGACGCACCACGGGGGGCCGCCGGCGGCGCGACCCTGACCGCCGCAGAGCGCCTCGACGACCTGCCGTTCACCCGCCGCCACCGGCGCCTGCTCGTCGGTTCCGGGATCGGCTGGGCGCTGGACGCCTTCGACGTCGGGCTGGTGGCGTACGTGCTGGTGGCGCTGCGCGTGCAGTGGGACCTGAGCGACGCGCAGAGCTCCTGGGTCGCGTCGATCGGGTTCGCGGGCATGGCCGTCGGCGCCAGCCTGGGCGGGCTGCTCGCCGACCGCATCGGGCGCCGGCAGGTGTTCGCGCTGACGCTGCTGGTCTACGGCATCGCCAGCGGCGCCGCCGCGCTGTCGTGGTCGCTGGGAGCGCTGCTGGTGTTCCGGTTCCTCGTGGGGCTCGGCCTGGGGGCAGAACTCCCGGTGGCCTCCACCCTCGTCAGCGAGTTCGCCCCGCGCCGGATCCGCGGGCGCGCCGTGGTGCTGCTGGAGGCGTTCTGGGCGGTCGGCTGGACCGCCGCCGCCCTCGTCGGCTTCCTGCTGGTGCCGGCCTCCGACGACGGGTGGCGCTGGGCGCTGGTGCTGGGTGCGGTGCCCGCCCTCTACGCGATCGTGGTGCGCCGCGGGCTGCCGGAGTCGGTGCGGTTCCTGATGTCGAAGGGCCGGAACGCCGAGGCCGAGCAGGTGGTCCGGCAGTTCGAGGAGTCCGCGGGCGTGCGGTACTCCGCGGGGCCGCTCGCACAGGAGGCGCCTGCCGGTGCCGTCGCGGCGAGCGCACCGGGGGTGTGGGGCCAGGGCCTGCGCCGGCGCACCACCGGCCTGTGGCTGGTGTGGTTCTTCGTGAACTTCAGCTACTACGGGGCCTTCACCTGGATCCCGAGCCTGCTGGTGGAGGACGGCTTCACCCTGGTGCGCTCGCTGGAGTTCACGCTCATCATCACCCTGGGGCAGTTGCCCGGCTACGCGGTGTCCGCCTGGCTGGTCGAGGCGTGGGGGCGCCGGCGCACCCTGTCGGTGTTCCTCGTGGGCTCGGCGGTCGCGGCGCTGCTGTACTCCGCCGCCGACAGCGAGCCGGCGATCCTCACCGCGGGGATCCTGCTCTCGTTTTTCAACCTGGGTGCCTGGGGCGCCCTGTACGCGCTGACGCCGGAGGTGTACCCGACGCTGGTCCGCGGCCGTGGTGCGGGCTCGGCGGCCGGTTTCGGGCGCATCGCCTCGATCCTCGCCCCGCTCAGCGTGCCGCTGCTGCTGGGCGCGGGTGGCACCGCGGTGGTGTTCGTGGTGTTCGGCGCGGCCTTCGCGGTCGCTGCGGGGGCGAGCTGGCTGCTGCCGGAGACCCGGGGCCGCGCGCTGGAGGACTGACCGCGGCGGCCGGGGTCACCAGCCGCGCTCCCGCCACTGCCGCAGGTGCGGGCGCTCCGCGCCGATCGTCGTGGGCGCCCCGTGCCCGGGGTGCACCACGGTGCTGTCGTCCAGGACGGCGAACAGCCGCTCGGTGACGTCGCCCAGCAGCGAGGTGAACGCGGCGGCGTCACCGCGGGTGTTCCCGACACCGCCGGGGAACAGCGAGTCGCCCGTGAACACGTGGTCCGGGCCCCGGTCGCCGCCGCGCAGCACCAGCGCGACCGACCCGGGGGTGTGCCCGCGCAGGTGGACCACCTCCAGCCGCACGTCCCCGGCGCTCAGGACGTCGCCGTGGCGCAGGCGCCTGCCCACCGGCACGGGCAGGTGGTCGGCGTCGTCCTCCCCGGCGGCCGTCGCGGCACCCGTGGCGCCCACGACCTCGGCGAGGGCGCCGACGTGGTCGTGGTGGCGGTGCGTGGTCACGACCAGCCCGAGGCGCCCGTCGGGGGACCCGGCGCGCACCAGCTCCAGCAGGACGCCCGGTTCCGCGGCGGCGTCCACCAGCACCTGCTCGCGGGTGCGCCGGCACGTCACCAGGTACGCCACGTTGTCCATCGAGCCGACGTGCACCGCGCGCACCTCGGCGCTCGCCGTGGTCCCCAGGTCCTGAGCTCCCGTCGTCACGGGGCGAACCTAGCCCGGCTCGCCGACGCGCCCGCGGGACGCCGCGCCGATCACGCCGCGCAGGTGCACAGTGGGGCGACGAACACCCCCTTCGAGGCGCAGGAGGTCGTCCTGGAACCCACGTACCTGCCCATCGCCGAGCACGGCGTCGTCGGGGACCTGCGCACGGTCGCCCTCGTCGGCACGAACGGCACCATCGACTGGTACTGCCCGGGCCGCTTCGACGCGCCGTCGCTGTTCGGGTCGATCCTGGACGCCCGTCGCGGCGGGTCGTTCTCGGTGCGGTGCCGCAACGCCGGCCAGACCAAGCAGCTGTACCTGCCGGACACCAACGTGCTGCTCACCCGCTCGCTGGCGCCGGAGGCCGTCGGCGAGGTCGTGGACTTCATGGTCCCGGAGACGAGCGACGTGCGGCCGCAGGGCGGGTGCCTGGTGCGGCAGGCCACGGTGGTGCGCGGCAGCGCCGTCTTCGACGTGGAGTGCCGCCCCGCCTTCGACTACGGGCGCGCCGAGCACACCACGACGGTCGTCGACGGCGTCGGCGCGGTGTTCGAGTCGCACCTGGGCCGGGCGGTGCTGCGCAGCACCGTGCCGCTGCGGGCCACCGGGGACGGCGGGGTGGCGGCCAGCGCGAAGCTCGAGCGCGGCGACCGGCTGGAACTGGTGCTGGAGTGGCAGGGCGAGGTGCGGCCCCCGCGCCCGGGGGAGACGGACGCGCAGTTCACCGCGACCGCCGACTACTGGCAGCGGTGGCTGGCGCGATCGACGTACCGGGGCCGCTGGCGCGAGATGGTGCACCGCTCGGCGCTGGCGCTGAAGCTGCTCGTCTACCACCCCACGGGGGCGCTGGTCGCCGCGCCGACGACGTCGCTGCCCGAGGAGTTGGGCGGCAGCCGCAACTGGGACTACCGCTACGCCTGGCTGCGCGACGCCGCGTTCACCGTGCACGCCCTCATGCAGCTGGGCTTCCTGGAGGAGGCCGGGGCGTTCATGGAGTGGATCCAGCAGCGCTGCGAGGCCGCCGACGACGAGCGCGACGTGATGATCATGTACGCGGTGGACGGCAGCCCGGAGATCCCCGAGACGCACCTGGACCACCTGGAGGGCTACCGCGGTTCCGGGCCCGTGCGCATCGGCAACGACGCCGTCGGCCAGCGGCAGCTGGACGTCTACGGCGAGCTCATGGACTCCGTCTACCTCTACAACCGCGAGGTTCCGATCTCCTACGACCTGTGGACGGGGCTGTCGCGGCGGCTGGACTGGCTCAGCCGGCACTGGCAGGAACCCGACGAGGGCATCTGGGAGATCCGCGGGCCCCGGCAGCGGTTCACGTACTCGGGCCTGCAGACGTGGGTGGCCTTCGACCGGGCGCTGCGGCTGGCGCGCGACCGCGGCCTGCCCGCACCGGAGCAGAAGTGGCGCAAGCTCGCCGCCAAGGCGTACCGCTTCGTGCAGGAGGAGTGCTGGGACCCGCGCGCCGGCGCGTTCACCATGGCTCCGGGGTCGCAGCTGCTGGACGCGTCGGTGCTGTGCATGCCGATGGTGAAGTTCGCCGGTCCCACCGACCCGCGGTTCCTCAGCACGCTGGACGTGGTGGGGGAGCGGCTCGTCTCCGACAGCCTGGTGCACCGGTACGCCCGCACGGGCCACGACGGCCTCCCGGGCGAGGAGGGGACGTTCAACCTGTGCTCGTTCTGGTACGTGGACGCGCTCACGGCTGCGGGCCGCCTGGCCGAGGCCCGGCTGGTCTTCGACAAGATGATGACCTACGCCAACCACCTGGGGCTGTACGCCGAGGAGATCGGTCCCTCGGGGGAAGCGCTGGGCAACTTCCCGCAGGCGTTCACGCACCTGGCGCTCATCAGCGCCGCCACCAACCTCGACCGGGCCCTGGACCGGGGGTGAGCGGGGCCCACCCACCCGCTCACTCCTCGGCGGCCAGGACCTCCTCGATCCAGCGCAGCCCCGCGATCGCGGTGGGGAACCCGCAGGTGGTGATCGCGGACAGGGCCACCGCGCGCAGCTCGTCGGGCGAGGAGCCCTCCGCCAGCGCCTTGCGGACGTTCGAGCGCACCGCGCCGTCGGCCTCGGCGCCCAGGGCCAGGGCGAACTTCAGCAGCCGGTCGGTGCGGGCGTCGAACCCGGTGTGCGCCCGCACCGCCTCGGCCAGCGCCCCCTGCGCGGCGGCCACGTCCGGGTACCGCTCGGTGAACTCGCGGTAGATCGAGGGCAGGTAGTCGCTCACGGCGTCCTCCGGTGCGCTGGGGTTCTCTCGCCGGTCACCCTACCGAGGGGGCAGGGCCCGGTCGCGGACCACGTCCGGGCGCGGCTGCGGCACGGGTGCCGCACCCGGCCGGCGGCGGTAGACGACGTACGGGCGCCACAGGTACGCCATCGGCGCGGACCACACGTGCACCAGCCGGGTGAAGGGCCACAGCGCCAGGAACAGGAAGCCGCCCAGGGCGTGCGCCTGGTACACCAGCGGCGCCCCGGCCATCAGGGAGGTGTCGGGGGACAGCAGGAACACCCCGCGGAACCACACCGCGATCGTCTCCCGGTAGTCGTAGCCCGGGCCAATGAGGTTCTCGCCGACGGTCGCGCTCATGCCGAGGACCACCATCGCGGCCAGCGCCAGGTACAGCACCCGGTCCATCGCCGTGGTGGTGCGCCGCACCCGGCCGCCGACGACGAAGCGGCGGGCGATCAGCAGCAGCAGCCCCACCACCATCGCGACCCCGGTGACGGTGCCGCCCCAGACGGCCACGAGGTGGTAGGCGTGCTCGGGCACGTGCAGCGCCTCGGTGACGGAGGCGGGGATCAGCAGGCCCATCGCGTGCCCGGCGATGACGCCGAACGCACCGAGGTGGAACAACGGCGAGCCCAGCCGCAGGATGCGGCTTTCCAGCAGCTGGCTGGTGTGCGTGGTCCAGCCGAACTGGTCGTGCCGCCAGCGCCACGCGTGGCCCACGGCGAACACCGCCAGGCACGCGTAGGGGACGACGATCCACAGGGCGACGTCGAGGGCGTTCACGGCCGGGCCTCCGGGGTGCTGCAGGGGGAGTGGGGCGACGGGCGGTGGGCGGGGGCCTCCCCGTAGGGGGCGAGACCGATCGCGGCCAGCTCGTCGGTGGGCGCGAGCGCGCCCGGGGTCGTCATGCCGACGGACTCCACCGGGGGGCCGTCCGCGGCGAGTGCGGCCACGGCCTCCCGGTCGGCGTCGGTCAGCGGCGGCAGCGCCAGGTGGACCGCGTCCAGCAGGTGGCGGTACGGGGTGCCGGAAGCCGTGAGCGCTTCCCGCAGCAGTTCCACCCCGCGCCGGTGCTGGCGCAGCGGCGCCTCCCCGTCGCCGGGACCGGCGACGGCCGCGAACTCCAGCACCACCGGCAGCAGGTCCGGCAGCTCCCCGCCGTCCAGGCGCAGGCCGTGGGCGCGGTAGCGCTGCTTCAGCGTCAGCAGCGCGATGCCGCGCTTGCGGGTGTCGCCGTGCAGGTAGTACGTCAGGTACAGGCCCGAGCGCCTGCGCAGGTCGAACGTCTGCACGTAGTGCTGCTGGACCTCGGTGCCGGGCGTGGTGGTGAACCAGGCCAGGAACTCGCGCACCGCCGCCCCGGCGTCCGGGTGCGCCAGGTGGGCGGCGGCCGCGGTCAGCTCGTCGCCCGCGGCGAGCAGGTCCGCGTCCGGGTAGGTCAGCAGCAGGGACACCAGCTCGAACAGGCGGGCGCGCTCGGCGGGCGCCACCAGCTCCCCGGCCGCGGGGCCCGTCACGGCGGTCACGAACCGCTCCCGGGGGTGCGCGGGGTCACCTTCAGGCCGCGGCGGCCGTCGGCGCGCCGGCGCAGCAGGCCGGTGCGGCCCGGCCGCACCTGCTCGCCCTCGTCGACGAGGTGGAACCGCTCGACGGTGGCCGAGGTGGCGGAGGCGGCCCCCACGGGGTCGCCGCCCATCCCGGGGCCGCCCGAGCAGTCCAGGCTGCACCCCGCCTCCTGCGCGGCGGTGGCCTGCGCCTCCAGGGCCGCCGCGTCGGCGGCGTGCGCCGGCGGGACGACGTAGCGGTCGTCGTACTTGGCCACCGCCAGCAGCCGGTACATGGCCTCCACCTGCGTGGCGCTCATCCCGATCCCCTCCAGCAGTTCCCGCGCGACCGTGCCGTCGAGGGTGCGGGCACGCATGTACGCGCGCATCGCCGCCAGCTTCATCAGCACGCCCGCGACCACCTCCGTGTCGCCGGCGCTGAACAGCTCGGCGAGGTACTCCACCGGGATCCGCAGGTCGCGGATCGTGTGGAACACGTCGTCGGCGTCGGTGTCGTCGCGCCCGGCCTGCCCGACCGCGTCCAGCACCGGCGAGAGCGGCGGCACGTACCAGACCATCGGCATCGTGCGGTACTCCGGGTGCAGCGGCAGCGCGATGCGGTACTCGCTGATGAGCCGGTGCACGGGGGAGTTCGCCGCCGCGGTGATCCACTCCTCCGGCATGCCGGCATCGCGCGCCGCCTGCTGCACCAGCGGGTCGTGCGGGTCGCAGAACGCGTCGCGCTGGGCGTCCAGCAGGTCGCGCTCGTCCGGGACGGACGCGGCGGCCAGCACCTTGTCCTCGTCGTAGAGCACGATGCCCAGGTAGCGGAGCCGCCCCACGCAGGTCTCAGAGCAGATCGTCGGCAGGCCGGCCTCGATGCGCGGGAAGCAGAACGTGCACTTCTCCGCCTTGCCGGTGGCGTGGTTGACGTACACCTTCTTGTACGGGCACGCCGAGACGCACATGCGCCAGCCGCGGCACTTGTCCTGGTCCACCAGGACGATGCCGTCCTCCTCGCGCTTGTACATCGCCCCGGACGGGCACGCGGACACGCACGCGGGGTTCAGGCAGTGCTCGCAGATGCGCGGCAGGTGGAACATGAACGTCTTCTCGAACTCGAACTTCACCTTCGCCGCGGCCTCCGGCGGCATCCGGACGATGTTCGGGTCGCCGCCGGCGCGCTCGTGCGCACCACCCAGGCCGTCCTCCCAGTTCGCGCCCCACTCGATCGCCATCGGCTCGCCCGTCAGCGCCGAGCGCGGCTGCTTCACCGGGGTGTCGGTCAGGCCCGCGGGAGCCGTCACCAGGACGTCCTTGTCGAACGTGGCGGGCTCGTAGTAGTCGTCCAGGGAGGGCAGGTCCGGGTTGGCGAAGATGCCCGTCAGGCGCTTGACGCGCCCACCGGAGCGCAGCTTCAGCCGGCCCTTGCCGTCGAGCACCCAGCCGCCCTTCCAGCGCTCCTGGTCCTCGTAGTGCTTCGGGTAGCCGATGCCGGGCTTCGTCTCGACGTTGTTGAACCAGACGTACTCGGTGCCCTCGCGGTTCGTCCACGTCTGCTTGCACGTCACCGAGCACGTGTGGCACCCGATGCACTTGTCCAGGTTCATCACCATGGCGACCTGCGCGCGGATCCGCATCAGTACTGCACCTCCTGAGAGCGGCGGCGGATCACGGTGATCTCGTCGCGCTGGCTGCCGATCGGGCCGTAGTAGTTGAAGGCGTAGGTCAGCTGGGCGTGACCCCCCGCCAGGTGGGTGGGCTTGACCAGCAGCCGAACCATCGAGTTGTGGTAGCCGCCGCGGCGGCCGCTGCCCTCCGCCTTCGGCACGTTCACGGTGCGCTCGGGGGAGTGGTACTGGAACACCGTCCCTTCGGGCATGCGGTGGCTCACCACTGCCCTCGCGACGACGACGCCGTTGCGGTTGTGCGCCTCGATCCAGTCGTTGTCGGCCACGCCGATCTTCGCGGCGTCCTCGACGCTCATCCAGACCACCGGCCCACCGCGCGAGAGGGCGAGCATCAGCTCGTTGTCGTGGTACATCGAGTGGATCGACCACTTCGCGTGCGGGGTGAGGAAGCGCACCGTCACGCCGCCGTCGGCGAGCTCTCCGGGCGGGCC
Source organism: Kineococcus arenarius subsp. arenarius (assembly GCF_050871845.1). Classification (NCBI taxonomy): domain Bacteria; kingdom Bacillati; phylum Actinomycetota; class Actinomycetes; order Kineosporiales; family Kineosporiaceae; genus Kineococcus; species Kineococcus arenarius. Next base: position 52,823 of record NZ_JBJLSE010000016.1, on the reverse strand, counting down.
GAAGTGCCGGGCCATGTTCAGCGGCGGGCGGAACGCCGGCAGCTGCTCACCGAGCTCGGCGACCCAGTCGTGCTCCACGAAGAAGTGCTGCCTGCCGGTCAGGGTGTGCCACGGCTTGGAGCGTTCGACGTTGATGGTGAACGGGGAGTACCGGCGTCCGTCCTTCTCCGACCCCGACCACTCCGGGCTGGTCAGCACCGGCTGCGGAGCGCGCTGCGTGTCGGCGAAGGTGACGACGTGGTCCTCGTGGCCGGCGACCAGGTCGGTCAGGCGGTGCCCGGTCTGCTCCTCCAGGCGGCGGAAGCCCTCGGCCGCCACCCGCCCGTTCGTGGTGCCCGACAGGGTGAGGATCGCCTCGCACATGCGGTCGGCGGTCGCCAGCGACGGGCGCCCGGCGAACGGGCCGTCCGCGACGACGCCGTTGCGCTCGCGCAGCCGTTCCACCTCCGGGGTGACGTCGACGGTGAGGCCCTTCGTCGTCGTGCCCAGGGTGTCCAGCAGCGGCCCGACGGCGCGCATCTTCGCCCCGATGAGCGTGTAGTCGCGCTCGACCTCCACCAGCTTCGGCATCGTCAGGCCGGGCACGGGCGGGCACTCGCCGCGCTTGTAGTCGCGGACCCGGCCGCCGGGGGTGGCCAGCTCGTCGGCCGTGTCGTGCTGGAGGGGAGCGGCCAGCACGTCCCGCCGGGTGCCCAGGTGCGTGCGGGCCAGCTCGGAGACCTTGTCGGCGATGTCCAGGAACGCGTCGTAGTCGGTGTGGGCGTCGGCGGGCGGGGCCACGGCGGGGGAGAAGGAGTGCACGAACGGGTGCATGTCCGTGGTGGAGATGTCGTGCTTCTCGTACCAGGTGGCTGCCGGCAGGACCACGTCGGAGTGCAGGCCGGTGTTCGTCATGCGGAAGTCGATCGTGGTCAGCAGGTCCAGCTTGCCGACGGGCGCCTCGTCCCGCCACGTCACGTCGCGGGGCCGCTCGCCGGGGCCGCACTCCTGCGCGCTGGCCAGCGACGGGACACCCAGCAGGTGGCGCATGAAGTACTCGTTGCCCTTGCCGGAGGAACCCAGCAGGTTCGCCCGCCACAGCGTCAGGCAGCGCGGGAAGTTCGCCGGGTCGTCCGGGTCCTCGGCGGCGCTGCGCAGCCGGCCGGCGACCAGCTCGTCCACGACGTGCTGCTGCACCGACTTGCCGGCCGCGCGGGCCTCGTCGGTCAGGTCCAGCGGGTTGCGGTCGAACGCCGGGTGCCCCGGGCTCCACCCCATCCGCTGCGCCGCGGCGACGGTGTCGGCGAACGTCATGCCCGCGAGGCGGCCGGTGCCCAGCGGGGAGGCCAGCTCGTCGGCCGCGACCCGCTCGTAGCGCCACTGGTCGGTGTGCAGGTACCAGAACGGGGTGCTCGCCTGGTGCCGCATGGGGCGGTGCCAGTCGAACGCGAACGACATGTGCTGCTGGCCGGTCAGGGGCCGGGCCTTCTCCTGGCCGACGTAGTGCGCCCATCCGCCGCCGTTGACGCCCTGGCAGCCCGTGAGGGTGACCAGCGCGATGAACGCCCGGTACGTCATGTCCGAGTGGAACCACTGGTTGGCGCCCGCGCCCAGGGCGATGAGGGACCGGCCCCGGCTGCGCTCGGCGTTGCGGGCGAACTCGCGCCCGATCCGCGCGGCCAGCGCGGCCGGCACCGAGGTGATGGCCTCCTGCCACGCCGGCGTCCCCGGCTGGGTGGCGTCGTCGTAGCCGGTGGGCCAGGTGCCGGGCAGGCCCTCGCGGTGCACCCCGTACTGCGCCATCACCAGGTCGAACACGGTGGTGACCAGGTGGTCGCCGACGCGCCGGACGGGGACCCCGCGGCGCACCGTGGTGCCGCCCTCGGTGGGGCCCTCGTCGAAGCGGGCCAGGTCCACCTCCACCGCCGCCTCGGCCTGCCCGAGCAGGCCGAGGGCCGGCTGCACCTCGTCCAGGTCGAGGTTCCAGCGCCCCGCGCCGGAGGCGTGCCAGCGGAAGCCCAGGGAGCCGTTGGGCACGACGGGCGCACCGGTGCGCTCGTCGACCAGGACGGTCTTGTGCTGCGCGCCGGCGGTGGTGTCACCCAGGTCGGCGGCGGTCAGGAACCGGTCGGCGGCGTAGGCGCCGTCGCGCTCGCGCAGGGTCACCAGGAACGGCAGGTCGGTGAACCGGCGCACGTAGTCGGTGAAGTAGGGGACCTGGCGGTCGACGAAGAACTCCTTCAGGACGACGTGGCCCATGGCGAACGCCAGTGCCCCGTCGGTGCCCGGGTGCGGGGCCAGCCAGTCGTCGGCGAACTTCACGTTGTCGGCGTAGTCGGGGCTGACGGCCACGACCTTCGTGCCGCGGTAGCGGGCCTCGGCCATGAAGTGGGCGTCCGGGGTGCGGGTGACGGGGATGTTGGAGCCCCACATCACGAGGTAGGTGGAGTTCCACCAGTCCCCGGCCTCGGGGACGTCGGTCTGGTCGCCCCAGATCTGCGGGGAGGCCACCGGCAGGTCCGCGTACCAGTCGTAGAAGCTCAGCAGCGTGCCGCCCAGCAGCGCGTGGTACCGGGTGCCGGCGGCGAAGGAGGCCATCGACATCGCCGGGATGGGCGAGAACCCGACGACGCGGTCGGGACCGTACGCCTTGGTGGTGTGCACGTGCGCGGCGGCCACCATGGTGGTGACCTCGTCCCAGGTGGCGCGCACGAAACCGCCGCGGCCGCGCGCGCTCTTGTACGCCAGCGCCTTCAGCGGCGTCTCGACGATGTCCGCCCACGCCAGCACCGGGTCGCCCAGGCGGGCCAGGTTCTCGCGGAACATCTCGGCCAGGACACCGCGGACGTAGGGGTGGCGCACCCGGGAGGGGGAGTACTCGTACCAGGAGAACGACGCGCCCCGCGGGCAGCCGCGCGGCTCGTAGTCGGGCGACTCCTCACCGGTGGTGGGGTAGTCGGTGGCCTGGTGCTCCCAGGTGATGAGGTCGTCCTTGACGAACACGTTCCACGAGCACGAGCCGGTGCAGTTCACGCCGTGGGTGGAGCGCACGACCTTGTCGTAGCTCCAGCGGTCCCGGTAGAAGGAGTCCCACGACGAGGAGCTGATCTGGTGCAGCGTGCGGCCGGAGTCGCCGACCGTCTCGTGCTTGAGGAAGCGGCGAGCCGCCAGCAGCGGGCCGGTGCCCGGCACGGTGTCGACGACGCCGGCGGGGAGGTGCTCGGGACTGTCCGAGGTGCGCACGGTGCTGCTCCTGGGGTGGGGGACTGCGGGACGAGCGGGGGTCGCCGTGGCGGCCCGGCCGTTCCCCTCCACCATCGGGTGCCGGGAGCGCGGTGATCGTCGCGGAACGTCCTCGTGCGGCGGGACCAACGTCCCGGTCGGCGCCGGCGCGGGACCATGGTCCCGCCGGCCGGGACCCTCCGCCCGTCCCGGTGGGACCACGGGCGGCCGTAGCTTCAGGTGAACGCCGGGGCCGACCCGGCGAGCCCGCGCACCACCGGTGCGCCCCGCCCGACCCGAGGACCTCCCGTGAACCGAGAGACGACCCCCACCACCGAACCCGCCGGACGAGCGCGCCGGCCCGGCGCCGTGCTCGCGCTGGCGACCGTCGGCTTCTCCCTGAACTTCTGGGCGTGGGCCCTGCTGAGCCCGCTGGCCCCCCGGTTCAAGGAGGCGCTGGACCTCACCGCGTTCCAGCAGGCGCTGATCGTCGCCGTGCCCGTCGTGGTCGGCTCGCTGGGCCGCATCCCCGTGGGCGCCCTCACCGACCGCTACGGCGCCCGTGTCATGTTCCCGGCCGTCTCGTTCGCCACGATCGTCCCCGTCCTCTACCTCGGCCTGTGGGGTAGCACGTCCCTGACCGGCCTGCTGGTGGGCGGCTTCTTCCTCGGCATCGGCGGCACCGCCTTCGCCGTCGGCGTGCCCCTGGTCAACTCCTGGTTCCCGCCGAACCGGCGCGGCTTCGCCATCGGCGTCTTCGGCGCCGGCATGGGCGGCACCGCGATCAGCGCCCTGACCACCGTGAAGCTGGTGGACGCCGGCAGCATCACCACCCCGTTCCTCATCACCGCGATCGCGCTGGCCGCCTACGGCGTCCTCGCCGCGGTCGTGATGCGCGACGCCCCCGGGCGCCAGGTGCCCACCGAGAGCTTCGCCCGGCGCATGCGCGCCACCGTCGCGCTGCCCATCACCTGGCAGGCCGCCGCGCTGTACGCGGTGGGCTTCGGCGCCTACGTCGCCTTCAGCGTTTACCTGCCCGCCTACCTGAAGACCGGGTACGACCTGGGCCAGACCGACGCCGCGAACCGGATGGCCGGCTTCGTGGTCCTGGCGGTCGTGATGCGCCCGGTCGGCGGCTGGCTCTCGGACCGCCTGCACCCCACCAAGGTCATGCTCGGCGCGTTCGCCGTCGTCGCCGTCGCCGCGACCGTGCAGTCCGCCACCCCGAGCCTCGCCCCGGTCGGCACCCTCGCGTTCCTGTCGATGGCCGCCGCCCTCGGCGCCGCGAGCGGCGCGACCTTCGCCCTGGTCGCCCTGCTGGCACCGGCGAACAAGGTCGGCTCGGTCACCGGTGTCGTCGGCGCCGCCGGCGGCCTGGGCGGGTTCGTCCCGCCGCTGCTCATGGGCTCCCTGTACGGGGTCTACGGCAACTACACGCTGGCGCTGCTCCTGCTGGCCGCCGTGGCCGTGGGTGCGCTGGTGCTGGACGCGACGATCGGCCGCCGCGCCGGCGGGTCCGGGGGCGCGGGCCGCTCCGAGGAGCGCGGCCGCGGCACCGCGCTGGCCTGAGCGGGCGCCGTCCCGGGGCCGGTGCGCGAGGGGCGGTCCACCCGAGGGGGTGGGCCGCCCTTCAGCGTTGCGCGTCCAGCTTGCTGGCGAACACCGCGGCCTGCGTGCGCCGCTCCATGCCCAGCTTCGCCAGCAGGCTCGTCACGTGGTTCTTGATGGTCTTCTCCGCCAGGAACATCCGCTCGCCGATCTGCCGGTTCGTCAGGCCCTCGGCGATGTGCTCCAGCACGGTCCGCTCGGTGGGGGTCAGCGAGGCGATGCGCGGGTCGGTGCGCTCACCGGCGCGCATCCGGTCCAGCACGCGCGCCGTCACCGCCGGGTCCAGCAGCGACTGGCCGGCGGCCACCGCCCGCACGGCCTGCAGCAGGTCCGCCGAGCGCACCTGCTTGAGCAGGTACCCCGCCGCCCCCGCCATGATCGCGGCGAAGAGGGCCTCGTCGTCGTCGAAGGACGTCAGCACCAGCGCCTTGATCTCCGGGGAGTCGGAGCGCACCTGCCGGCACACGTCGATCCCGGAGCCGTCCGGCAGGCGGGCGTCGAGGACCGCCACGTCCGGGCGGGCGGCGGGGATGCGCCGCAGCGCCTCCGCGGCCGTGGACGCCTCGCCCACGACCTCCAGGTCGCCCTCGGACTCCAGCAGCTCCCGCAGGCCGCGGCGGACGATCTCGTGGTCGTCGAGCAGGAAGACGCGCACCGTCACCCCGCCACCGTAGCCCGCGCCCCGCGCGCGGTCTCCTCCCCGAGGGACCTTCGGCCCTGTCCCGGCGGGCGCGGGAGGCCGATCCTCGAGGCATGACGCTCTCCGCGACCGCGCCCGCCGCAGCGGGCGTCCTGCTGCCGCTGGCCCCCGAGGAGTGCCTGGCGCTGCTGGCCACCCGCCCCTTCGGGCGCGTGGTCTTCACCCACCGGGCCCTGCCCGCGGTGCTGCCGGTGAACTTCCTGCTCCACGACGGCGCCGTGCTGCTGCGGGTGCAGCCCGGCTCGGCGCTGGCCACCGCGGCCGGGGGTTCGGTCGTCGCCTTCCAGGTCGACGACATCGACGCGGCCACCCGCACCGGGTGGAGCGTGACGGCCGTGGGCCGCGCCGACGTGGTCGGCGACGAGGTGCGGCAGCGGGCGCTGGCGGGCCTGACCCCCTGGGCGGGCGGCGAGCGCGACCACGTCGTGCGCATCGGCCTGGAGCAGCTGACCGGCCGCCGACTGGCGCAGCAGGTGCCCGTGCTGCCCGAGGCCGTCGGCGCCTGAGCGCCCGCGCTCAGCCGCGGGGCAGCTCCCGCACGTAGGTCTCGGCCTCGTCCAGGGTCAGCACGGGCCCTGCCGCGCCGAACGCGATGCGCGCGTCCTTCGCACCGGGCTTGCCGCTGGTGAGCAGGTAGCCCGGGTGCCGCTTCGTGGGCGCCTCCAGCGTCCACCCCTTCGCCCCGGCCTCGCGCCGCAGCCGCTCGTACCGTTCCTGCTCGGTGCCCGTGTCCGCGCCCATGCCCGGCACTGTCACCGCTGCGGTCCGTTGCGCGCAACGCGGGACGGCGCCCGCGCCCGAGGACGACCCGCCGCCGGTCCATGACCTAGCCTCGGGGCGTGGTCAGCCGCGACACCCCCGGCCCGCACGGCGACACCCCCCTGGGCCGGCTGCGCCTGGACGTCCTGCTGCGCGAGCTGGTCGAGCGCGCCGAGGAGGTGATCGCCACCGAGGGCCGCCTGCACCGCCTCCTGGAGGGGGTGGTGTCCATCGCCAGCGACCTGAGCCTGCCGGACACCTTGCGGCGCATCACCGAGGTCGCCACCGAGCTGTCCGGTGCCCGCTACGGCGCCCTCGGCGTCGTCGGGCCCGACCGGGGGCTGTCGCAGTTCGTCACCGTCGGCGTCGACGAGGAGACGCGGCTGCGCATCGGGCCCCCGCCGCGCGGCCACGGCGTCCTCGGCGTCCTCATCGACGACCCGCGCCCCATCCGGCTGCACGACATCGCCGAGCACGCCAAGTCCTACGGCGTGCCGCCGAACCACCCGCCCATGTCGAGCTTCCTCGGGGTGCCCGTCCGCGTCGGCGAGGAGGTCTTCGGCAACCTCTACCTCACCGAGAAGAGCGGCGGTGGCGACTTCACGCAGGAGGACGAGGACGTCGTCGTAGCGCTGGCCGCGGCCGCCGGCATCGCCATCAAGAACGCCGACCTCTTCGAGCAGACCCGCACCCGCGAGCGCTGGCTGGAAGCGTCCACCGAGGTCACCGCCGCCCTGCTCAGCGGGTCCGGCGGTGCGCGCGCCCTGGACCGGGTGGTGGCGCAGGCCTGCGTCGCCGCCGACGCCGACGCCGGGGTCCTGCTGCTCGCGGACGCCGGCCCGGGGTTGCGGGTGGCGGCGGTCGCCGGCCCCGCGGCGCACGGCCTGGTGGGCCGGCGCGTGCAGGACGGGCCCGCGCTGGAGGTCCTGGCGGCCGGGGCGCCGCGCCCGCTGCCGTCGGCCGGTGAGCACCTGCCCGGGCTGGACGCGGCGGCCGGGCCCACCGCGCTGGCCCCGCTGTCGGTGCCGGACCGCGCCGCCCTGGGCGTGCTCGCGCTCGCCCGCCGCAGCGGTGCGCTGGAGTTCACCGGGGCGGAGGTGGGCATGGTGAGCTCCTTCGCCGGGCACGCGGCGCTCGCGGTGGAGTTCGAGCGCGCGCAGGCCGACCGCCAGCGCCTGGCCGTGTACGAGGACCGCGACCGCATCGCCCGCGACCTGCACGACCTCGTCATCCAGCGCCTGTTCGCCGTGGGGCTGGGGTTGCAGTCGCTGGGGCCGCGGCTGCGCGGCACGGGCGCCGAGGACCGCATGGCCGCCTTCGTGGACGACCTCGACGAGACGATCCGCGAGGTGCGGCGCACGATCTTCTCGCTGCAGGAACCCGACGAGGGCCCCACCGGCCTGCGGGGCGAGCTGCTGCGGGTCGCCTCGGGAGCCACCGGGCCGCTCGGCTTCGAGCCGCACCTGGCGCTGGAGGGCCCGCTGGACTCCGCGGTGCCCGACGACGTGCGGGCGGACCTGCTGGCGGTGCTGGGGGAGGCGCTGGCGAACGTCGCCCGCCACGCCCGCGCCTCCCGCGTGGACGTGCACGTCTCCGTGGACGCCGCCGGGCGCGAGCTGCTGCTGCGCGTCGCCGACGACGGCGTCGGCCCGGACCCGGAGGCGTCCCCCGGCCACGGGACCCGGAACATGGCCGCCCGCGCCGAGCGGCTGGGCGGGCAGTGCGCGCTGCGCCCGCGCGAGCGCGGCGGCGCGGAGCTGCGCTGGCGGGTCCCGCTGGCCTGAGCCGGCGTTCCCGGCGCGCGCGGTCGGGGCGGCGGGGAACAGGCCGTCCTGCCCTCCTGGATGTGCTCGCGCAGCGTGAACGATCGAGTCGGACCACCCGCTCGAGCCGGCCGCACGAGCGGCGCCTGTTGCGCCGGGGAGAGTCCGATGTTCCACTTCGGCACCGGGGACACCTTGCCGCGCACGGTCATCGGCCAGGTGTCGGACCACCGAAACACCGTCTCGCCGTGGTTCCGCAGCACCTGCTGCTTCCACCCCGAGCCGCAGCCCACCCCCTTGTGCGGTGCCATCGGGCTCGAACCCGGCGACGCCGAGTTCCGCACGGCCGGTTCCGTGGTGCCGGCCCTGGTGGTGCGCCCGGTGACCGCCGGGCGGGCCGGCGCCGGACCTGCGTCCCCGGGTCCGGGACCAAGGTCCCCCGGGGGTGGGACGTGCGCGTTCGTACGCTGGGGAAACCGCCGCGCCCACGTGGTGCGGCGGTGCGTCTCGCACCCGCACGTCCCTGGAGGTCCCGTGCCCACCACCGCCCCGCACCGCACCCCGCTGCTGTCGGAGAGCTCGCAGGAGGTGGTCCGCGCCACGGCTGCCGTCGTCGCCGCGAACGCCGAGGCCATCACCGCCCGCTTCTACCCGAGCATGCTGGCCGCCCACCCGGAGCTGCGACGGGTCTTCAACATGGGCAACCAGGCGACCGGGGAGCAGAGCAGGGCGCTGGCCGCGTCCGTGGTCGCCTACGCCGTGCAGCTCATCAACCCCGACGCACCGCCGTTCGACCACGTCCTGCGGCGCATCGCCCACAAGCACATCTCCCTGGGCATCCGCCCCGACCAGTACACGATCGTCGGCCGGCACCTGCTGGCCGCCGTCGGCGAGGTCCTCGGCGACGCCGTCACGCCGGAGGTGACAGCCGCCTGGGACGAGGTGTACTGGCTGTTCGCCACCCAGCTCATTGCCGAGGAGGCGCGCCTGTACCACCTGGCCGGTGTGGACCCGGCCGTGCCGGTGCGCCCGTACCGGGTGGTGCGCCGCGTGCAGGAGACGGCGGAGGTCGTCTCCCTCGTGCTGGAACCCGCGGACGGCCAGCCCCTCCCGGCGGTCCTGCCCGGCCAGTACGTGTCGGTGTTCGCCGACCTGCCCGACGGCAGCCGCCAGCCGCGGCAGTACACCGTCTCCTCCTCCCGCAGCGGCACCCGCCTGCAGATCACCGTGCGCCGCGTGCGCGGTCGCGACGGCGCCCCCGACGGGCAGGTCTCCTCGTTCCTCCACGACCACGTCGCCCGCACCCAGCCGCACCGGCAGGTGGTCGTCGCGCACGCCGACCGCACCGCCGCCGACCACGCCCTTCGCGATGCGGTGCTGCGCACCGGCGCCGAGCTGGACGAGTTCACGGCCTTGGCCTGGTACGAGCAGCCCGAACCCGGGGACACCACCTCCCGGGAGGGGTTCATGGACCTGTCCGAGGTCCCGCTGCCGGAGGGCGTGCAGGTGTTCACCTGCGGGCCGCTGCCGTTCATGCGGCAGGTGCGCGCCACGCTGCTGGCGCGCGGGGTGCCCGCCTCCGCCATCCGCTACGAGGTCTTCGGCCCCGACCTCTGGGGCGCCGCGCCCGAGCCGGCGCAGCCGGTGCCGCGCCAGGAGGTCCACCAGGAGCGCGTGGCCGTCTGAGGCTCAGGCGGCGGGCCGCTGCGGGCCGGGTTCGGCCTCGTCGAACCCGGCCGGCGCGGTGCGCACCGGCGCCGGCGACCGCAGGTCCACCACGGTGGGGGCGGCCGGGGCGGTGGTGCGGCGCTGCGCGCGCCGGTGCGCCAGGGCCGCGGCGAACGCCAGGGCCACGACGGCGTAGAACACGGCGCGGGCGGCTTCGCCGTCGGCGGCGAACCCCGCCACCAGGGCGGCGGAACCCACAGCGCCCACGACGTGCACGAGGTCCATGAACGACGTCCAGACGGCCACCCGACGATGGTGACGCCTGCCGCGCCGATCCGCGCGTCGGTGCGTGGCGGACGACCGCTCCGGCCCACGGTGAAACACGGGAGGTGACGTGACACCACTCCCTGTGAGGGGGTGGTGCGCTCAGCGCAGCCGCAGACCCATCGTCAGCCCCGTCGCACCCGCTTCGGGTTCCACGAGCTCGGAGAACCCCAGCCGCCGGTAGAACGCCACCGCCCCGGGGTTGCGGGTGGACACGCCCAGGTGCACGCCCGCCACCCCGCGCGCCCCGAACTGCACCAGCAGGTGCTCCACGAGCCGGCGGCCCAGCCCGCGGCCCTGCGCGTGCGGCAGCAGGTCGATGTGCAGGTGCGCCGGGTGCGCGGCGCGTCCGTGCAGGTACGGCCTCGGTCCCGGCGGACGGTCCAGCGAGCGCAGCAGCGCGGTGTCCAGCTCGGTGGGCCGCACTCCGGTGGCCACGAGCTCGCGGTGGCGCCGGCGCACCCCGGCCCACCAGCGCTCCCGGGCCCACTGCTCGAACCCCAGGGTGTCGGCGCACCCGATGACGTACCCGGCCACCCCCGCACCGTCGTCGACGACGGTGACCAGCGCGGGGTCGTGCGCGGCGTAGGGCCCGGCGTACACGTCGCCCAGCAGCAGCGGGTCCGCGTAGCGGCCGGTGGCGTCCTCGCCGTGGAACCCGGTGCGCAGGCACACGTCGTACAAGCCGCTCAGGTCCGCCGGGGACGCGGGGTCGAACGGGCGCAGGCGGGGCTCGGTGGAGGACGGTCCCCCCGGGGGCGCCCCCGGCGCTGGTTCGTGCGGCACGGCGCCCATCCTGCCCCACCGGGCCGCGCCACCCCGGGGCGGTGATCGGGTTCCCCGTCCGGGGCCCACGTCAGGAACCCTCCTCCAGCTCCTCGGTCCAGCGGCCGGTGGTGGGGTCGACGAAGCAGTCGACGCCCTCGTGCTCCACCTCCACCTCCACGGCGAGCCCGCGGACCTGCTGGGAGGCGGCGGCCAGCTGCTCGTCGCTGGGTGCCGGCAACTCGGCGCAGGGGCTGGTGCCGCTGCAGGCGGTGAGGGTCAGGGTCGCGAGGGCGGTGGCGGCCAGGGCGGCGGGTGACTGCTTCACGGCGCCGGATCCTGCCACCCCGCGGTGCGGCGGCGTGCGGGTTTTCCGCGGCCGTCGAACGGGTCAGGCGGGCGGTGCGCCGGCAGGTTCACCGGCGGGGGTTTCCTCGTCGGCGTGGGCCACGTGCCGCAGCTGACCCCAGATCAGCAGGAGGAACACCGCCGACCCGGCGAAAGCGAACCAGAACGGCGCCACCACGCCGAGGTGCTGCGCCAGGACGCCGCCGATCCCGGAACCGGCGACCAGGCCGCCGAACGTCCCCACGGCGTTGACCGCGCCGACGCGGCCCTGCAGCCCGGCGGGCACGGCGCGCTGCCGCACGGTGATCGAGGTGGTGCCCCAGACGAACGCGTGCGCACCGAAGACGAAGAACACCGGCAGCGCCACCAGGGGCGAGGTGGTGGTGGCCAGCGCGGCGTGGGTCAGCGTCTCCACGACCAGGCCGATCCGCATGAGGTTCCCCAGGCTGACGCGCCGGGTGATCGCCCCGTACGCCAGGGTGCCGAGCAGGCCGCCGACGGCGCCGGTGGTGGTGACCAGCCCGTAGCCGACCTCGCCGAGGCCCAGCCGCTCGGTGGCGTACAGCACCAGCACCGACCAGGCGGCGCCGAAGGTGATGTTGAAGACGAAGATGGTCAGCACCAGCGTGCGCACGGCGGCGTGGCCCGCGACCCAGCGCAACCCCTCGGCGACGTCGTGCCGCACCCGCGTCCGCGCGCGCACCCGCTCGCGGGCGGGCAACCGCAACCGGCTGACGAGCACCGCCCCCATCCCCACCAGCGCCGCCTGGGTGGCGAACGGCAGGAACGTCCCGGCGGTGAACAGCGCCGCGCCCAGGGGCGGGCCGGCGAGCTGGTTGACGGTGATGAAACCCGTCTGCAGGCGGGCGTTCGCGGGGGCGAGGTCGTCGCGGTCGACCAGCACCGGCAGCAGCGTGCTGGTCGTGTTGTCCGCGAACACCTCGGCGGTGGCGACGAGGAACAGGGCCGCCAGCACGACCGCGATCGGCGCCTCGCCGGTCAGCACCGCCAGGGCCAGCAGCACCAGCACCCCGGCTCGCGCGGCGTCGACGGCGACGACGAGCAGGCGGCGGTCCAGGCGGTCGGAGAGCACCCCGGCCCACAGGCCGAACAGCAGCGGCGGCAGCCACTGCACCGTCGCGGCCAGCGCGACGAGGAACGCGTCGTCGGTCGTGGAGGCGACCAGCAGGGGCCCGGCGGCCAGCGCGATGCCGTCACCGAGGTTGCTGGACCAGCTCGAGGCCAGCAGCCAGCGGAAACCCGTGCCCAGGCGCGCGGGGACCAGGGTCTCGACGAGGCGGGGCACCGCGACACCCTGCCACGGGGCCGGGGGTGCCCCCCACCGGGTTTCCCCGTCCGTCTCCCCGTCCGCGCGGCCGTCAGGCGCTCAGGCTCCCGAGCCCGGCGCGGGGGACCGGCTCGAGGCACGCGGCGACCAGGTCCTCCAGGGGGACCTCGAGCGCGGTGGCGAGCGCGGCGACGGTGAAGAACGCCGGGGTGGGCACCCGGCCCGCCTCGATCTTGCGCAGCGTCTCGGCGGGCACGCCGGAGCGCGCGGAGACCTGCACGACGGTCAGCTCGCCGCGCGCGCGGCGCAGCAGCTCGCCGAGCCGGCGACCGCGCTCGCGCGCCTCCTCGGTCAGCGGGGGACGCACCATGCCGTGATAGTAATACCGGGATAGGAATACCGAGGACTCCAGGAGGCAGCGGTGGTGGAGCTCAAGACGCCCGGCGAGGTGCAGGCGATGCGCGCGGCGGGGAAGGTCGTCGCCGACGCGCTGGCGGCCGTGCGCGCCGCCGCCGCCCCCGGCGTCCGGCTGGACGAGCTGGACGCCGTGGCCCGCGAGGTGATCGCCGCCGCCGGCGCCACCTCCCCGTTCCTCGGCTACCGGCCCCGCTTCGCCCCCACCCCGTTCCCCGGGGTGATCTGCACCTCCGTCGACGACGCGGTGCTGCACGGGATCCCCGGCCCGTACGCGCTGCGCGCCGGCGACCTGCTCAGCGTCGACTGCGGTGCGGTGCTCGACGGCTGGGCCGGGGACTCCGCCACCACGTTCAGCGTCGGCGAGCCCCGCCCCGGCCACGCCGAGCTGGTCGCCGCCACCCGCGACGCCCTGGCCGCCGGGATCGGCGCCGCCGTCCCCGGCGCACGCATCGGCGACGTCTCCGCCGCCATTGGTGCCGTGGCGCGCGAGCGCGGCTGCGGGGTGAGCACCGACTTCGGCGGGCACGGCATCGGCCGCACCATGCACGAGGACCCCGCCGTGCCCAACGACGGGCGGGCCGGGCGCGGGCTCACCCTGCGCCCCGGCCTCGTCGTCGCGATCGAACCGTGGTTCTTCGCCGGCGGTCGCGGGGAGTACGCGATCGACGAGGACGGCTGGACGCTGCGCAGCGCCCACGGCCTGCCCGGCGCCCACGAGGAGCACACCGTGGCCGTCACCGAGGACGGTCCGGTGGTCCTCACCCTGCCCTGAGGGCCGCCCCGCCCCCGGGCCCCCGCGCGTGTAGCGTCGCGTCGACGGCCCGCCCCGGTCGGGCCCGCCCCCTGGAGGCACCGTGAGCACCCCGCCCCGCGGCCACCTGGTCCGCTCCGAGATCGCCGAGCAGCCCGCGGTCGCCGAACGGGTCCTCACCGCGGCCGGCGGGGAACTGGCGCGCGTGGCCGCCCGCCTGCGCGCCGCCGCCGCCCCGCGCACCGTGCTGCTCACCGCCCGCGGCACCAGCGACCACGCCGCCCTGTACGCCAAGTACCTGATCGAGGTCGGCCTCGGCCTGCCCGCCGGGCTCGCCTCCACCTCCACCCTCACCGTCTACGGAGCCCGCCCCGACCTGAACGGCGTGCTGTGGATCGCCGTCAGCCAGTCCGGCGGCTCACCCGACCTCGTGGAGTCCACCGCCGCCGCCCGCCGCGCCGGAGCCCTCACCCTGGCCGTCACCAACGACCCCGCCTCGGCGCTCGCCGCCGCCGCGGAGCTGCACCTGGACGTGCACGCCGGGCCCGAGCTGGCCGTGGCCGCCACCAAGAGCTACACCGCCCAGCTGCTGACCCTCTGGTTGCTGGTGACCACCTGGCGCGGCGGCGACGCGAGCCCCGCGCACGCCCTGCCGGGGTTCCTGCAGCGGGCCGTCGAGGCCGACGACGTCGCCGCCGTCGCCACCCGCTACCGCTTCGTCGACCGCCTCGTCCTCACCGCCCGCGGCTACTCCTACCCCACCGCCCGCGAGGCCGCGCTGAAGCTCATGGAGACCTCCTACCTGTCCGCCCAGGCGTTCTCCGCCGCCGACCTCATGCACGGGCCCCTGGCGATGGTCGACGCCGACCGGCCCGTGATCGCCGTCGTGCCCGAGGGGCCCGGCGGGCGGGCGATGACCCCCGTGCTGGACGCGCTGCGCGAGCGCGGCGCCGACGTGTGCGCCGTGGCGCCCGACGGCCTGGCCCCCGACGCCACCGTGCGCCTGGCGGTGCCCGCCGGGGTGCGCGAGGACCTCGCACCGGTGGTGCAGATCGTCCCCCTGCAGCGCCTCGCGGTGGAGATGGCGCTCGCCCGCGGCCTGGACCCCGACGCCCCCCGCGGCCTGCGCAAGGTCACGCAGACCCGGTGACTGTCCTCGCGCGGGGCACCGTCCGCACGGGTGGGCGGGTGCTGCCCGACGGCTGGGTCCTGCTGCGCGGCGGCGAGGTCCTGCGGACCGGGCACGGGCCGGCCCCGGCCGCCGACGAGACCGTCACCGGCGCGCACGTCGTGCCCGGGTTCGTCGACCTGCACTGCCACGGCGGCGGCGGCGCGAGCTTCGGCGGCTCCCCCGAGGAGGCCGCCACCGCCGCCGCCACCCACCGCGCGCACGGCACGACGACCCTCGTGGCGAGCCTGGTCACCCGCCCCGTCGACGAGCTCGCGGCGACGCTGGCCGCCTGCGCCGACCTCGTCGCCGACGGGCTGCTGGCCGGCGTGCACCTGGAGGGCCCCTGGCTCAGCCCGGACCACCGCGGCGCCCACGACGCCGCGCTGCTGCGCACCCCCGAACCCGCCGAGGTGGACAGGCTGCTCGGCGCCGGCCCGGTGCGGGTGGTGACCCTGGCCCCCGAGCTGCCCGGGGCGCTGGACGCGGTGCGCCGGGTCGTCGACGCGGGGGCGGTCGCCGCGCTGGGGCACACCGGCGCCGACGCCGCCACGACCCGCCGCGCGGTCGACGCCGGCGCCCGGCTGGCCACCCACCTGTTCAACGCGATGCCGCCGCTGCACCACCGCGCCCCCGGCGCCGCCGGCGCGCTGCTCGCGGACGAGCGGGTGGTGGTGGAGCTCATCGCCGACGGTGTGCACCTCGACCCGGCCGTCCTGGCGCTGGCCGCCCGCGCCGCCGGCCCGGCGCGCACCGCCCTGGTCACCGACGCCACGGCCGCCGCCGGGGCGCCGGACGGCACCTACCGCCTCGGCGAGCTCGACGTGGAGGTGAGCGGCGGCACCGCCCGCCTCGCGGGCGGTGGTGCCATCGCCGGCAGCACCCTGACCCTGGACCGGGCGCTGCGGCACGCCGTCACCGCTGCCGGGATCGACCTGGACGACGCGCTCGCCGCCGTCACCGCCGTCCCCGCGGCGCTGCTGGGCCGGTCCGACCGCGGCCACCTGGAACCGGGCGCGACCGGGGGAGCGGTCGTGCTCGACGAGCGGCTGCACGCGCGGCGGGTCGTGGCCTGAGCGGTGCCGGGCCGGCGCCGACCACCCCGCACCCGCCGCGGCCCAGGCCCGCCGGGTCCGCCAGGCTGGGCGCATGGACTCCGCCCTGCGCCCCCACCTGACCAGATGGACGTCGCTGGCCCCGCCGGTGGCCCTGGTGGTGCTGGCCCTGACCTGGGGGCGGTACCCGGGGGGAGCGGTGATCGCGTTGGTGGCTGTGGTGCTGGCCGCGGCCGTGCTGGCGGCGGTGCACCACGCCGAGGTGGTCGCGCACCGGGTGGGTGAGCCGTACGGCTCCCTGGTCCTGGCCGTGGCCGTCACGGTCATCGAAGTCGCCCTGATCGTCACGCTGATGACCGCCGGTGGGCCGCAGGCCGCCTCCCTGGCCCGCGACACCGTCTTCGCCGCCGTCATGATCACCTGCAACGGGATCCTGGGCCTGTCGCTGCTGCTGGGGGCGCGGCGCTACGGCACCACCGTCTTCAACGCCGAGGGCACCGGTGCGGCCCTGGCGACCGTGGCCACCCTCGCCGCCCTCAGCCTGGTGCTGCCCACCTTCACCAGCGCCCGGCCGGGCCCGGAGTTCTCCCCGGCGCAGCTCGCCTTCGCCGCCGTGGCCTCCCTGGCGCTGTACGCGATGTTCGTCGTCACCCAGACGGTGCGCCACCGCGACTTCTTCCTGCCGGTCGCCCCCGGCGGCGGGCCCCTGGAGGAGGAGGAGCACGCCGCCCCGCCGAGCACCCGCGCAGCGGTGGCCAGCCTGGTGCTGCTGCTGGTGTCGCTGGTGGCCGTGGTGGGGCTGGCCAAGGTGGAGTCGCCGGCCATCGAGGCCGGCGTGGCGGCCCTGGGCCTGCCGCAGTCCTTCGTCGGCGTCGTGATCGCCTTGCTGGTCCTGCTGCCCGAGACCATCGCGGCCGCCAACGCGGCCCGGCGCGGGCGCACCCAGATCAGCCTGAACCTCGCGCTGGGCTCGGCGATGGCCAGCATCGGCCTGACCATCCCGGTGATCGCGGTGGCGTCCGTCTGGCTGGAGGGGCCGCTGCTGCTGGGGCTCGGCTCGACCCAGCTCGTCCTGCTGGCCCTGACGGTGGTGGTGGGGGTGCTGACGGTCGTGCCCGGGCGTGCCACGCGGCTGCAGGGCGGGGTGCACCTGGTGCTGCTGGCGGCGTTCCTGTTCCTGGCCGCCAGCCCCTGAGCGCGCCGCCGCCACCGCGGGCGGGAACACCGCCCCGGCCGTCGAGGGCTTGTGGACGGTGTTCCTCCCGGCACCCGTCACAGGCCGCCGACGGGCGGTTCCCCCGTGTCCGGAACCAGGACCGGAGTGTCCTCGCGCAGCGTCTCGCCGCGGAAGAACGCCCGCAGCCGCACCGCGCACAGCAGCATCAGCGGAACCCCCAGCGCCAGCATCCCGACCCCGATGACGAACACACCCCCCAGCGAGCCGAAGCGCGTGTAGCCGTACTCCGGGTCGAGCATGTCCACCGTGCTCTGGCCGAACGCCCACAGCATCGCCAGGCCGCCCACCAGGGGGAACACCCCGCGCATCAGCGCGTCGCGCACCGAGCGCGTCAGGGTGCGGCGGAAGAACCACACGCAGGAGAACGCCGTGATCCCGTAGTAGAACGCCACCGCCAGACCGAGCGAGGCGATGGAGTCCTGCAGCGCGTTCTGGCTCACCACGCTCAGCACCAGGTAGAAACCCACTGCCGAAGCGCCCATGACGAGGGTGCCGAACGACGGCGTCCGGTAGCGGGGGTGGACCCGCGCGAAGCGCTGCGGCAGCGCGCCGTACACCGCCATCGACAGCGTCCCGCGCGCGGTCGGCAGGATCGTGGTCTGCGTGGAGGCCGCCGCCGACACCGCCACCGTCAGCAGCAGCAGCGAGGAGGCGACCGCTCCGCCCACCGGATCGCCGATGACGGTCAGCACGTCGTCGGCGTTGGCCTCGTTGCGCAGTCCGATGCCGGTGGTGCCGAAACCCGCGTACGCCTGCACCGCGACCGCGACCAGCACGTACGTCACCAGCAGGATCACCGTGGACAGCAGCGCGGCGCGACCCGGCGTGGAGCCGGAGTCCCGCGTCTCCTCGGTGACCGCCAGGCAGGCGTCCCAGCCCCAGTAGATGAAGATGCACAGGATCACCGCCTCCGCCAGTGCCGACGCGCTCACACCGAACGGGGAGAACCAGTCCCACTGCGGCAGCACCGCCTGGGGTCCGGCGTCCCCGGCGAGCACCAGGTACAGCGCCGCGACCGCCAGCAGCCCCAGCACCGCGAACTGCACGATCACCAGGACGTTCTGCAGCTGCTCGGAGATCTTGATGCCGCGGTAGCTCACCCACGTCATCCCCGCGATGAACAGCACGCCCAACCCGACCCGCAGCACCGGCTGGTCCGCCAGGTCCTCGGCGCCCAGGAACCGCAGCGTGTACACCGCGGAGATCTCCGCGACGTTCGCCAGGACGATGATCGCCGAGACGGCCACGCCCCAGCCGCCCATCCACCCCACCCAGGGGCCCAGGGCCTTGGTGCCCCACGTGAACGTGGTGCCGCAGTCCGGGGCGGCGCGGTTCAGCTCCCGGTAGGCGAACGCCACGAGCAGCATCGGCGCGAACGCCACCAGGAACATCGCCGGCGCCTTGTCGTGCACCGCCAGCACCACGTACCCCAACGTCGCGGCCAGGCTGTACGCCGGGGCCGTCGCGCCGAGCCCGATGACCGTGTTGCCCCACAGCCCCAGGGCTGCGGGTCGAAGGCCCTTGCCCGACTCCAGGGTGAGGGTGCCGTCGGCACCCTGTCGCTCCGCCATGCCGCTCCTCGCGTTCCGGGGCCGATCCAGCCGGCCAGCGTAACCACCGCGGGACCTCCGTCCTGTTGTGCGTGCCCCCGTCCGGGCGGACCATCGGGGCCACGGGTGCACGGCCGCGCCCGATCCCGGCCGCGAGGAGGCGGTGTCGTGAACGGCGACCGGAACGACGACGGCACCCGCTCCGGCGGCCCCGCGCGCGAGCGCACCGCGGTCGGCTGGTCGGGTTCGGGCGCTTCGCGCCGTGCGCTGCGCTGGGCGTTGCGCGAGGCGGCCGCCTCCGGTCGCGCCGTGCACGTCGTGGCCGTGGACCCGCCCCGGCGCCCCGCTCCGCCGCCGCCCTCCGCCGCCCTGCCCGCGGCGCTGGCCGAGGAGCTGGAACGGCTCCCCGGGCGCTGCCCGCCGGTGAGCACCTCCGTCGTCACCGGCGACGTGGCCACCGCCCTGCTCGTGGCCGCCTCCAGCAGCCGCTGGCTCGTGCTGGGGTGCGGGCGCGGCGTCGGGCCCTCGGGGACCGGCGACGGGGACGTCCTGGCGCGCTGCCTGGCGCACTGCCCTGTGCCCGTCGTCGTCGTGGGACCGCAGGCCGTCCTGGCCGGTCCGCAGCGCCTGCTCGCCGTGCGCGGCGCCGGGGGCACCGTCACCCGCGCCGGGGTCACCGTCACCGCGGGCGGCGCGGTCGCCCGCGCCGTGCACGTCGGTGACCTCGTGGTCGCCGCCACCGCCGACGCGGGTGCCCTGCCGCTGCGCACGCTGCGCGCCCCCGTCGTGCTCGTGCCGCCGTCCTCGCGCACCGTCGTGCTGCCCGACACCACCGGCGCCGGGGTTCAGGCGGGCCGCGCCCCCGGGCGCAGCACGGCTGCCGGCACCCAGCTGTCGACGAGGACGGGCCGCCCCGCCGGGTCCAGCAGGACGTAGGCCACCCGCCCCAGCCAACCGCCGTCCTCCCGCCGCCACGCCAGCAGCAGCCCGGGCCGGGGGCCGTCGCGCGGGGTGAGCACCCAGCAGTGCGTGACCGCGGTCCGCTCACCGGACGGGGGAGGTGGGGCGGGCGCGGCGGGTACGGGGTCGTCGAAGGGGGAGGGCTCGCCGCGGGCGCGGGCCGCGCGGTACCGCTCCTCGTACGCGTGGCTCCAGCGACCGCCCGGCACCCGACCAGGATGGCACGCCGTCGAACACCTGTTCGACGGCCGTGTCGTGCGGTGGGGCGGGGGAGCGCGCAGCGCGCTGCCGCAGGCAGTTGGCGATCTCGCTGCCACGTCGATTTCAGGACGCTCGAGGTCCTGGTACGTATCGACGATCCGCTATCTTGGTGTCGTGCCGGTCATCGACTCCGCCGACGCGCTGCTGCGGCAGGCCCGCCGCCGCGCCGGGCTGACCCAGGCCCAGCTGGGGCAGCGCGCGGGAGTGGTCCAGAGCGTGATCAGCGCCTACGAGTCCGGGCGGCGCCAGCCCTCCCTGCCGGTGTTGCTGCACCTGCTGCGCGCCAGCGGCCACCTGCTCGACGCCTCGTTGATCGCCACCGACGCACCGCCCACCGCCCCGCTGTCCGGGCCGCTGGGACGGCGCCTGCGCCGGTACCGCCGCGAGGTCAAGGCGATCGCCGCGGCCCACGGCGTGCAACACGTCCGCGTCTTCGGCAGCACCGCACGGGGTACCGAGCGTCCCGACTCCGATGTCGACCTGCTGGTGGACCTGCCGCCGGGAACGGGCTTGTTCGCGCTGGGACGTCTGCGCCGGGACTTGGAGGAACTCCTCCACGCGCCCGTCGACCTGGTCCCCGAGGACGGGCTCAAGCCCGAGGTGCGCGCGAACGTCGAAGCGGAGCTGGTGACCCTGTGAGCTCGGCGGTGACGGTGGCGGTGGCGGCGACGGCGATGAGGGCGATGGTGTTCGCGTGAGCCGGCACGCCCGCCAACGCCTGCTGGACGTGCAAGCCGCCTTGGACGCCATCGATGCTCACACCCGTCGCGGCGACCTGTCCGACGGCCTGGTCTTCGATGCGGTCCGGGTCCGTCTGATCGAGATCGGCGAGGCCGTCAAGGCCGTCCCGGACGAGGTGCTGGCTGGTGAGCCGGACCTGCCGTGGTCGGAGATCGCTCGCATGCGCGACCACCTCGCTCACCGCTACTTCGACACCACGCACGCCATCGTCGCCGCTACCGTCAGCCAGGACCTGCCCGAGCTGCGGCGGGCCGTCGAACACCTGCTGGAAAGCACCACCGACTGACGTCGGAACGCACGCTGATGAGCGGGCGATGCTCACAGCACCGTGGGAGGTGGCTTCAGCAGATGTCCGGCACCACCCGTCACGTGGTCATCCTCGTCGGGGCGGTCTTGCTCATCGCCATCGTCGTGCTCGACGCGTCTGGCCGGCGACGTCGACGCGAGGAGTCGTGGAAGGCCAGCCACGTCCTGGTCGTGGTGGCCATGACCCTCACTGCCGCGGTACAGGTCTCTTCCCTGGTCTGATCACGCCCTTGCCCCGCATCGCTGCGCCATCATGACGTCGGGTGCACGAGGCTCGGCCACGGCGCCGTCTGCGGAACCTCGTGCGGCCGCGGCCAGCACGATCCGCCAGCCTTCACCTGGCGCAGACCCCGAGCACGCTGCCCTGCTCCGAATCCGACCCCGAATCCGAACCCGACTCCAGGTCCCGATCCAGTCCCAGCCTCGCCACCTCTGAGCGGTACACGTCGTTGACCGCGTTGACCTCCAGGCCGGCCGCTTGGCCCAGTTTGTCGATCAAGGTCCCCACGTGTCCCCACTGCCCACCCATGACCTCGTTGCCGCCACCACGCACCTCGATGCCGTACATCGTCACGCGCACCAGGAGTTCGGCCAGGCTCTCCACCGTTACCGGCAGCCCCTCGCCGCCGGGATTGACCCGCTGCTGGATCCACTCGTCAGCACTGCTCATGCCGTCCTCCTCGACGATGCACCCTGCCCCCGCCGCTACCGCGACGAGCTCGTCCCGGTCCCCGGCGCCGGCATCGTGGACCGGCGACACGCCTCGAGGTCCGCGACCGGCACGGCGGTGCGGGAATCGCTCCGACAGCAGCACACCGGACCGGCCGAGCACCGAGGCGGTTCGGCAGCCGGCGACGGGCACCAGGTGTCAGGGGTCGGTGCGTACGGCGTGGTGCACGTGCACCACGCCGTTGTCGAACCGCCGGTGGCCCAGCAGTTCGAGATCGACTCGCACCCCTGCCGGAAGCGCCGACTTGCCACCGCCGACGAGCACCGGGTGCAGGAGCAACACGCACTCGTCCACCAGACCGTGCCGGAACGCCTGTGCCCCCAGGGCCGCGCCACCGACGCTCAGGTCCGAGGCGGAGGCCCTCTTCAGCTGCCGCACCGCCTCGGGCTCGAAGTGCCGCTCGATCCTCGTGCGCGCCGTGGACACCCCTTCGAGCGTGGAGGAGTAGACGACCTTGTCGGCGTCGCGCCAGATCCGCGCGTACTCGCGCACGACGTCCGGTTCAGCGGTCAGCCAGTCGTCGTCCTCCCACACGCGCATGGTCTCGTACAGGCGTCGGCCGTACAGCGAGGTGCCGATGCCCCGCTCGTGCTCGTTCCAGAAGGCGTGGACCTCCTCGTCCGGCACCGACCAGTCGAAGGAGCCGTCCTCGTCCTCCAGGTAGCCGTCGAGAGAGGTGTTGGCTGCGTAGATCAGCTTGCCCACGACTGCCTCCAACCGGACGGGAGTCACAGCCTCCACCGCCGCAGCGCCACCGGCAAGGTGCACCGGCACCGACCCGGCGCGCCAGCTCCTGCACCGGCCACCGGTACGCCGTGACGACCGCGTGCTCGAGCGGCTCGCACACCGGCCCCTCGAAGAAGCCCACGACCAGCGCGCCACCGGGGGCCGTGACCCGGCGGATCCCGGTGAGGGCGGCGTCCACCCGGGCGGGGTCGAGGTGGATCAGGGAGTACCACGCCAGCACCCCGGACACCGAACCGTCCGGGCGGGCCGGGTCGATCAGGGAGCCCACCTCGAAGCGCGCGCCCGGCTGGGCCCGGCGCGCGTGCGCGATGAACTCCGGCACCAGGTCGATGCCCGTCACCTCGCCCCCACGGCGTGCAGGAAACCCGTCAGGTGCCCCGGGCCGCACCCCAGGTCCAGGACCTCCCCGGTGAGAGGTCCAGCGGTGACCGGGCTGTTCCGGAACCCGGCGCCGGGACCTCACCCGCACCCGGGCACCGGTGAGTTCCGCGGCGACGGCGGGTCGGAGAGGTGTCGGCCCGGACCCGCCGGGCGGCTTGGGTCACCAGACCCGTTCCCAGGAGGTTCCCGTGGCAGTCCGTCTCAGCCCCTACGTCTCCCTCCCCGGCACCGCCCGCGAGGCGCTGGCGTTCTACCGGTCGGTGCTCGGCGGGGAGGTGACCGTCTCCACCTTCGCCGAGTTCGGCGGCGGGGGCGCCGAGGGCGTCGACCCCGACGGCGTCATGCACGGCCAGCTCGACACCCCGTCCGGCTTCACGCTGATGGTCTCCGACGCGATGGCCGGGGCGTCCGCGGCCACCGGTGGCAACCTCGCCCTGTGCCTCTTCGGCGACGACCTCGAGCAGTTGCGCGGGTTCTTCACCGGCCTCGCCGAGGGCGGGCGGGTCACGACCCCGCTGGAGGCGCAGGTGTGGGGCGATGAGTACGGCGCCCTCACCGACCGGTTCGGGGTCGACTGGATGGTCAACGTCTCCGCTCCCGCCTGAGCGGAGCCGGCGACGCCTGGACTCCCTGGTCGGTTCCACCGTCGGGGGCTACAGTCGCCGCATCGTCGCGTGCCGGTGGCAGACCGTGTCAGGCATGGAGGCGCCGGAACGAAGGAGCGCGACGCCGGTGTTGTCGTTCCCTTCGCCCGACACCCGTGGGTGAGGGCGAGAAGACCAGGCTGCTGACCTGGAGCCGTGAACTGCGCGCCGTGCACGAGCGGCTGAGGGAAGCGCTGGGCGTCACCCGGACCGCGCTCGCGCACGACGGCGACGCAGCGGGACCGGCCACCCGGGACCTGCTGCTGTACTGCCACGGGTTCTGCGCCGCGCTGACCGGGCACCACGAGGGCGAGGACCGGGAGCTCTTCCCCTCGATCGCCCAGCAGCACCCGCACCTGCGCGAAGCGCTGCACCAACTGCAGCAGGACCACTCGATGATCGGGCACCTGCTCGCCGGGTTGCAGGCCGCCGTCGAGCGGTCGGCGACCCCGGTGGAACTGGACCGCCACCTGGAGGGCGTAGCGGCGATCATGGAGTCGCACTTCCGCTACGAAGAGCGCCAGCTCACAGCCGTCCTGGAGACGCTGAGCTTGGACGCCGACGTGCACGACGTGCTGGGGCCGCTGTGACCCGGTGCCCCTCGACACCTCCGCGCCCGGCGCCTACTGTGACGGTGGTCGTACCGTCAGTCTCCGCAGGGACGCCGGGCCGACGGAACCTGCGGTCTCCGCTGCACCCGGGGGGTGCCCGTGAGTCTTCCCGTTCTGACCACCACCGAACGCACCACTGCTGAACGCACCGGCCGGAACGCCGCCGACTGCGACGTCGCGCACCTGGGACTCTCGCTGGACCTCGCTCCCGGTGGCGCGGTCCTGCGGGCCTCGGGCGAGCTGGAGGCGGCGACCGCCGACCTGTTCCTCGGCGTCGTCGACAGCGCCCTGCGGCGGGGGTGCCTCGACCTCGAGGTCGACCTCGCCGACGTCACGTTCTGCGACGTGCGCGGCATCGACGCGGTGCTCACCGCCCGCGCCCGGTTCCTCGCCGCCGGCGGCGAGCTGCACCTGCGGCGGGTGAAGCCCTTCCTCCGCGACGTCTTCCGACTGCTGCGCCTCGGCGAGGCCGTCGAGGGCTGAGGCGCGCGAGGGCGCGCGCCTGCCGCACACTGGCGCGGTGACCGGGACGACGCGACCGGCCGGCCCCCGCACCCGGTGGGTGCGCGCTGGCTGACACCGGCTGGGACGGCTCCCGGCGCGCCCTGATCACCGTCTACGCGCCCGCGGCCCTGTTCAGCACCAGCCAGGGCGCGGTGCTGCCGGTGCTGCCGCTCACCGCGCGCGCCGTGGGAGCCCCCGTGGCGGTCGCCGCCCTCGTCGTGGCTCTGCTGGGCGTCGGGCAGGTCGTCGGGGCACTGCCCGCGGGGGCGCTGACCGCTCGGGCCGGCGAGCGCCGGGCGATGCTCGTGGCCGCCGCCGTCTCCGCCGCGGCCCTGGCCGGGGCCGCGCTGGCCGGCTCGGTGGCCGTGCTGGCGCTGTGCGTGCTGGCGCTGGGCCTGGCCGCGGGGGTGTGGGGCCTGGCGCGGCAGTCGTACCTGACGGCCGCGGCGCCGGTGCGGTTGCGGGCGCGGGCGCTGTCCACCCTGGGCGGGGTGGGGCGCATCGGCCTGTTCGCCGGCCCCTTCGCCGGCGCCGCCGGCACCGCCCTGCTCGGCCGTGCCGGCGCCTACGCGGTCGCCGGTCTGGTGGTGGTCGCCGCGGCTGTCGTCGTGCTCGTCCTGCCCGACCCCGCCACCCCCGCGCCGGCGCCGGGTGCGGCGGGCGCTGCGGCGCCCTCCCGGGCCGGTGCCCTGGCCGTGCTGCGCGAGCACGCCCGGCTGCTGTCCACGCTGGGTGTGGCGGCGCTCGCGGTGCAGGCGGTGCGCCAGTCCCGGCAGACGGTCCTGCCGCTGTGGTGCGAGCAGGTCGGCCTGGACGCCACGGCCGCGAGCCTGGTCGTGGGCCTGTCCGGGGCGGTGGACACGGCGCTGTTCTACCCGGCCGGGGCGGTGATGGACCGCTTCGGCCGCCGTGTCGTGGGTGTGCCCTCGATGCTGGTGCTGGGCGCCGCCCACGCGCTGCTGCCGCTGGCGCAGACCGGCGCGGGCGTGGCGCTCGTCGGCGCGCTGATGGGGCTGGGCAACGGGATGGGGGCCGGGCTGGTGATGACGCTGGGCGCCGACGCCGCACCGCCCGGGCAGCGGGCGCGGTTCCTCGGCGCCTGGCGGATGGTCACCGACACCGGGGTGGCCGTCGGGCCCGTCCTCGTCGGGGCGCTGGCCGGCGCCGCCACGCTGGCCGCGGCCGGTGCGGGGGTGGCGGTGCTGGCGGTCGCCGCGGCCGCCGGGCTGGCGGTGTGGGTGCCGCGCGAGCGCCCGCGCTGAGCGTGGGCGCCGCGCTCACCAGCGGGCGGTGTTCGGGCCGGGACCGGGTTCGACGGTGCGCATGCAGCCGGTGTCGTCCCGTCCACGTCCTCGCGCCGGGATCAGCGTTCTGCGCGCAGCGCGGCGATCAGCTCCGGCAGCACGGTGGCCGCGTCCTCGTGCGGGACCTGGCAGGTGCCGGCCGCGACGTGCCCGCCACCGCCGTGCGCCAGGCACACCGCGCCGACGTCCGCCGGGGAGGTGCGGTCCACGATGGACTTGCCGATCGCGAAAACGGTGTTCTGCTTCGCCCGCCCCCACATGACGTGGATCGACACGCGCGCCGCGGGGAACAGCGCGTACACCAGGAAGCGGTTGCCGGCGTGGATGACGTCCTCGTCGCGCAGGTCCAGCACCGCCACGTCGCCGTGCAGGGTGGTGACGCGCTCCAGCTGCGCGCGGAACAGCTCCGCCTGCGAGCGGTACAGCTCCACGCGCTCGGCGACGTCCGGCAGGGCCAGGATCTCGTCCACGTCCTGGTACGTCATGCAGTGCTCGATGAGCTGCATCATCAGCTGGTAGTTCGAGATGCGGAAGTCGCGGAAGCGGCCCAGGCCGGTGCGGCTGTCCATGAGGAAGTTCAGCAGCGTCCAGCCGGTCGGCTCGAGGATCTCGGAGACGTCGTAGGCCGCGGAGTCCGCCTGGTCCACCGCGCGCATCAGCTCGTCGGAGATCTTCGGGAAGCGGGCCGCACCGCCGAAGAAGTCGAACACGACGCGCGCCGCGGACGGGGCGTCGGCGTCGATGACGTGGTTGCCCGCCCCGGCGCTGCGCAGCGTCTCGGAGTGGTGGTGGTCGAAGACCACGCGCGCGCGCGGGTCGTGCGGCAGGTTCGTCAGGACGTCCCGACCCGTGATCTCCACCGTGCCGTCCTGCACGTCCTTCGGGTGCACGAACGTGATCTCGTCGACCAGGTCGAGCTGGCGCAGCAGCACCGCACACACCAGCCCGTCGAAGTCGCTGCGCGTCACCAGCCGGTACGGGCCGGAGGTCAGGAGGGCGTCCGGAGAGGTCACGGCGTTCCCATCGGCACGTGCGGGCCCCACCTTGAGCCCCGGTCGCGCGGCACCGCGGTCCCCGCGCGCGATCCGTGCCGCCGTCGTACTGTTCGGGTCGTGTCCACGGAGGTTTCCCCGGCGAACGAGCGCGGCGGCTCCGGGGGCGGGGAGAGCACCGCCACCGTCCTGGTCGCCCTCGGCGCCAACGCCCTCATCGCCGTCGCCAAGGGCGTCGCGGCGGTCGTCACCGGTTCAGCGGCCATGGCCGCCGAGACCGCGCACTCGGTCGCCGACACCGTCAACGAGGTGTTCCTGCTGACGGCCCTGCGCACCAGCGCCCGTCCGGCCGACCGCGAGCACCCGTTCGGCTACGGCCGCGCCCGCTACTTCTGGGCGCTCATCGCCGCCGGCTCGATCTTCGTCACCGGAGCGCTGTACTCCGCCTACGAGGGCGTGGAGGCGCTGACGTCGGAGTCGCACGAGCTGGAGAGCCCGGTCGTCTCCTACGTCGTGCTCGCCGTCGCCTTCGTGCTGGAGGGTTCCTCCCTGCTGAAGGGGCTGAAGCAGACGCGGGGGGAGGCGCGCGAGCACCGGCAGAGCTTCCGGCGGTTCCTGCGCACCAGCGACGACCCCACGGCGACCACGGTCGTGTTCGAGGACAGCGCCGCGCTCGTCGGCCTGCTCCTGGCCGGCGCCGGGACGGCGCTGCACCAGGTCACCGGGTCGGGGGTCTACGACGGCGTCGCCAGCCTGTGCATCGCCCTGCTGCTGGCGCTGATCGCCGTCCGGCTGGGCCGCACGAACATGCGGCTGCTCACCGGGGTGCAGGCCGACCCGCGGCTGGTGCGCTCCGTCCTCGTCCAGCTCGGCGACGAGCCGGAGGTCGACGCGGTGGTGGACCTGCTGACGGTGCAGCTGGGCACCGACCAGGTCCTGGTGTGCGCCCGGCTCGACCTCGTCGACGCGCTGACCAGCGAGGAGGTGGAGCGGGCCGTCGTCCGCATCGGCCGGGGGGTCCGCGACCGCTTCCCCGACGTCACCGAGGTGTTCCTGGAACCGGTGCCGAAGGACGACGCCGAGGTGCGCGAGCGCGTCCGCGCCCGCTACGGCGACGACCTGGCGAACCGGATGGTCAACGAGGCCGCGGACGGCCTGCCGGGCGCCCGCCCCTCCTGAGCCGGGACGGCGGGCCCGCCCACCGCGGCGCTGCGCCGCCGCGACCCGTCAGCCGAGGAGGACCACGTCCAGCCGGCGCGGTCCGTGCACGCCCTCCACGCGGTCCAGCTCGATGTCGCTGGTGGCGCTGGGACCGGAGATGAACGTCAGCGGCACCGACGGGTCCAGCCGCGCCAGCGCCTCGGGCACGGTCTGCACCACGTCGGCGGCGCGCACCACGCACACGTGGTGGTCCGGGACCAGGGTCAGCGCCCGCCGGCCCTGCCCCGGGGCACCGCCGGCCAGGACGATCGTGCCGGTCAGGGCGATCGCCACCGAACTGCCGGTGACGACGGCGTCCACCGCGTCCAGCTCGGGCACGGCCAGCGGCGCCGAGGGGTGCTCCTCGACCAGCTCGCGGTCACCGATCCGCGGGCGCCAGCCCTGCTCGAGGTCGGCGGGCACCACGAACCGCCGCGAGCCCGCCTCGTCCAGGCACCGGGCCACGGCCGCGGCGACCTCGTCGTCGGTGCCGGCGCGCAGCACGCGGGCGCGGTAGTCCTCGACCCGCTCCACCAGCAGGTCGAGCACGCCGGCGCTGCCGGGGGCGTGCGTGCCGGTGCGGTGGTAGCCGCGCGGCACCGGCGGCACGCCGCCGCGGGGCGCGCCGGCGTCGCGGGCGGCGCGCAACCGCGCCAGGACCTCCTCGCGCGCTCCGCTCACGCCCGCCCCTCCTGCTCGTCGTCGTCCCCGCCGGTGCGGGCCCACCACTGCCGGGCGGTCTCCGCCGGCGGGGCGGGCACGTCGCGGCTGCCGGTCCAGTGCGACAGCGGCCACGGCAGGGAGCTGATGCGGCCCTTGCGCCCGGCGACCAGCCGGCCCAGCGCCAGGCCCTTCTCCGCGGCGGCGAACCGCCCCGGGGAGCTCATCGCGACCGCGGCGGCCTTCAGCGCCAGGTCCTGCGCGGTGGGCCGCGGGTGCGACTCCACCGACGCCGCGCGCTGCTGCACCAGCAGGTTCGGGATGTCGATGCGCACCGGGCAGGCGTCGAAGCACGCCCCGCACAGCGAGGACGCGTACGGCAGCGAGGCGTTCGGGTCGTCGGGCCCGGAGATGCCGGTGAGCATGGGCGACAGGACCGCGCCGATGGGCCCGGGGTACACCGAGCCGTAGGCGTGCCCGCCGACGCGCTCGTAGACGGGGCACACGTTCAGGCACGCGGAGCAGCGGATGCAGTGCAGCGCCGCACGCCCGTCCTCGTCGGCCAGGACGGCGCTGCGGCCGTTGTCCAGCAGCACGAGGTGGAAGTCCTGCGGCCCGTCGCCGGGGGTCACGCCCGTCCAGGTGGAGGTGTACGGGTTCATCCGCTCACCGGTGGAGGAGCGCGGCAGCAGCTGCAGGAACACCTCCAGGTCGCTGAACGTGGGCACGAGCTTCTCCACGCCCATGAGCGTGATGAGGGTGTCCGGCAGGGTCAGGCACATGCGCCCGTTGCCCTCGGACTCCACCACCGACAGCGTCCCGGTGTCGGCCACGGCGAAGTTCGCACCGCTGACGGCGACCTTCGCGGTGAGGAACTTGCGGCGCAGGTGGGCGCGGGCGGCCATCGCCAGCTCGCGCGGGTCGTCGCTCAGCGCCGGGTCCACGTCCGGCATCTCGCGCAGGAAGATCTCCCGGATCTCGCTGCGGTTGCGGTGGATCGCGGGGACGAGGATGTGGCTGGGCGCGTCGTGGCCGAGCTGCACGATGAGCTCGGCCAGGTCGGTCTCCCACGCGGCGATGCCCTGCTCGGCCAGCGCCTCGTTCAGCCCCGTCTCCTGGGTGGCCATCGACTTGACCTTGACGACCTCGTCCGCGCCGGTGGCGCGCACCAGGTCGGCGACGATCGCGTTGGCCTCGGCGGCGTCCCGGGCCCAGTGCACGTGGCCGCCGCGGGCGGTGACGTTCTCCTCGAGCTGCTCCAGCAGTTCCGGCAGGCGGGCCATGACGTCGGCCTTGATCGCCGAGCCGGCCAGGCGCAGCTGCTCCCAGTCGTCGAGCTCGGCGACCACGCCGGCGCGCTTGCCGCGGATGATCCCGGTGGCCTTGCCGAGGTTCCGGCGCAGCTGCGTGTCGGCGAGCTTGGCCTGCGCGGCCTTCGGGAACGAGGTGGCGCCGCGCAGGTTGCCCTGCCCGGCGGGGGAGTGCGTCGGCAGGCCCGTGTCGCGCGAGTCGTCGCGCACGGCGGGCATGCCCAGGTGCGTGGTGCTCACCGCTGCGCCTCCGCCGGCTCGTCGCGCACGCCGCCGGCAGGACCCGCCGCGGACGGCGTCTGCGTCGCCTCCGTGGAGGCGAGGACCTCCGCCAGGTGCACGGTGCGCACGCCGGTGCGCAGCCGGCCCAGGCCCCCGCCGATGTGCATGAGGCAGGAGGAGTCCCCGGCCGTGCACACCTCCGCGCGGGTGTCCAGGACGTTGCGCATCTTGTCCGCGAGCATCGCGGTGGACGTCTCGCCGTTCTTCACCGCGAAGGTGCCGCCGAACCCGCAGCACACCTCCGCGTCGGGCAGTTCCACCAGCTCCAGCCCCCGCACCGCCCGCAGCAGCTGCAGCGGCTTGTCGGCCACCCGCAGCATCCGCAGCGAGTGGCAGGTGGGGTGGTAGGTGACGCGGTGCGGGTAGTAGGCGCCGACGTCGGTGACTCCGAGCACGTCCACCAGCAGCTCGGACAGCTCGTAGGTGCGCCCGGCCACCGCCTCCGCCCGCTCCGCCAGGGCCTCGTCGCCGGCGCGGCGGGCGACCATCGCGTGCTGGTGGCGCACGCACCCGGTGCACGAGCCCGACGGCGCCACGACCGCGTCCCACTCGCCGTGGGCGACGGGTTCGAACACGTCCACGTGGTGGCGCACCAGCGGGACCGCCTCGCGCAGGTACCCGGTGTTCACGTGCATCTGCCCGCAGCACGTCTGCCCCTCGGGGAAGACGACGTCGTGGCCCAGCCGCCGCAGCAGCTTCACGGTGGCCTTGACCGCCTGCGGGAACATCGCGTCCCCCAGGCAGGTGGCCATCACGGCGATCCTCACAGCGCTCCCGTCCCCACGCGTTCCCCGCGGGGAGCGTAGGTCGTCGTCTCGTGGGTGTCGCGCACCAGGGCGCGCAGGTCCTCCAGCGAACCGGTCAGGTCCCCGTGGGCGCGGGCCTGCACCAGGACGTTGCCCAGGGCGGTGGCCTCCACCGGACCGGCCACCACCGGCAGCCCGCACGCCGCGGCCGTCAGGTCGCACAGCAGCGCGTTGCGCGCGCCACCACCGACGAGGTGGACGGCGTCCACCTCGTGCCCGGACAACCGCACCGCGTCGGCGACCGCCCGGGCGAAGGCCTGCGCCAGGCTCTCCACGACGCAGCGCACCACCTCGGCCTTCGCCGTCGGGGCGCGGTGCCCGGCCTCCTCGGCGGCGGCCTGGACCCGGGCCACCATGGGACCAGGAGGCAGGAACCGCGCGTCGTCGATGTCGACGAGCGGGCCGCCGGCGGGCACCCGCGCGGCGGCGGCCAGCAGCGCGGGCAGGTCCTGCTCGCCCTCGGTGCCCGCCCACTCCGCCAGGCACTGCTGGAGCACCCACAGGCCCATGACGTTGCGCAGGTACCGGGTGCGGCCGTCCACGCCGCGCTCGTTGGTGAAGTTCGCCGCGAACGACTCCGCTGACAGGACCGGGTGTTCCAGTTCCACGCCCACCAGGCCCCACGTGCCGCAGGCGACGTAGGCGAACCGCTCGTCGCGGGCCGGCACCGCCACGACCGCGGAGGCGGTGTCGTGCGAGCCGACGGCGACCAGGCGCACCGACCCGGGCAGGCCGGTCTCGGCGAGCACCTCCGAGCGCAGGCCCCCGAGGACCGTGCCGGGCTCGTGCACGGGCGGCAGCAGCGCCGGGTCGATCCCGGCGAGGTCGACGAGGTCGGGTGCCCACCGGCCGGTGCGCACGTCGGCCAGGCCGGTGGTGGAGGCGTTGGTGGCCTCCGCGCCGCGGTGCCCGGACAGCCAGTACCCGAGCAGGTCCGGCACGAGCAGCAGCTGCGCGGCCGAGCCCAGCAGGGACTCCTCCGCCTCGGCGACGAGCTGGTAGATCGTCGTGAACGGCAGGTGCTGCAGACCGTTCCGCTCGTACAGGCGCTGCGCGGGCACGCGCTGGAACACCCGCTCGGCCACGCCCTCGGTGCGCGAGTCGCGGTAGTGCCTCGGGGTGCCCAGCAGGGCGCCCTCGCGGGTCAGCAGCCCGTAGTCCACGGCCCAGGTGTCCACCCCGACGGTGCGGGCGGCCGCGCCGCCGGGCGTGCGGGCGGCGCGGCCGAGCCCGGCCAGCACCTCGCGCCACAGCCCGACGGCGTCCCAGTGCAGGCGCCCGGCCACCTCCACGCCGCCGTTGGCGAAGCGGTGCACCTCGGTCAGCTCCAGCCGGCCCGGTGCCGCCGAGCCGAGCATGACGCGCCCGCTGGAGGCGCCGAGGTCCACGGCGACGTGCGTGCTCACGGTGTTCTCCCCGTTCCCCTCAGCGCAGGAACGCGGCGGCGACGCCGGCGTCCACGGGCACGTGCAGACCGGTGGTGTGCGACAGCTCCCCGCCGGTGAGCACGAACACGGCGTTGGCGACGTGCTCGGGCAGCACCTCCCGCTTGAGCAGGGTCCGCTGGGCGTAGAACTTGCCCAGCTCCTCCTCGGGGATGCCGTACGTCTTGGCGCGCTGGGCGCCCCAGCCGCCGGCGAAGATGCCCGAGCCGCGCACGACGCCGTCGGGGTTGATGCCGTTCACCTTGACGCCGTGCTCGCCCAGTTCGGCGGCCAGCAGGCGCACCTGGTGGGCCTGGTCGGCCTTCACCGCCGAGTAGGCGATGTTGTTGGGGCCGGCGAACACGGAGTTCTTGGAGGAGATGTAGACGATGTCGCCGCCCAGCCCCTGAGCGATGAGGACCTTCGCGGTGGCCTGGGAGACGAGGAACGACCCCTTGGCCATGACGTCGTGCTGGAGGTCCCAGTCCTTCTCCGTGGTCTCCATCAGCGGCTTGGAGATCGACAGGCCCGCGTTGTTCACGACGAGGTCGAGCCCGCCGAACGCCAGCACCGCCTCCTCGACGGCCGCGGCCACGGCGGCCGCGTCCGAGACGTCCGCGGCCACGCCCACGGCCACGTCGGCGCCCCTGGACCCGGCGATCTCCGTCGCGGCGGCCTGCGCCTTGGCGAGGTCGAGGTCGGCGACGACGACGCAGGCGCCCTCGGCGGCCAGGCGGGTCGCGATGGCCTTGCCGATGCCGGAGGCCGCGCCGGTCACCAGGGCGATGCGGGTGGCCAGCGGCTTCGGCTTCGGCATGCGCGCCAGCTTCGCCTCCTCCAGCGCCCAGTACTCGATGCGGAACTTCTCCGACTCCTCGATGGGGGAGTAGCTGGAGATCCCCTCGGCGCCGCGCATGACGTTGATCGCGTTGACGTAGAACTCGCCGGCCACGCGTGCGGTCTGCTTGTCCTTGCCGAAGGAGAACATGCCCACGCCCGGCACCAGCACGATGAGCGGGTCCGCGCCGCGGATGGCGGGGGACTCCGGGGTGGCGTGCCGGTCGTAGTAGGCCTGGTAGTCCGCGCGGTACTCCTCGTGCAGCTCGGCCAGGCGCGCGGTGGTCTCCTCGACCGACGCGGTCGCCGGCAGGTCCACGACGAGCGGCTTCACCTTGGTGCGCAGGAAGTGGTCCGGGCAGCTCGTGCCCAGCGCGGCCAGGCGCGGGTGCTCGGCGCGGGCCAGGAAGTCCAGGACCGCCTCGGAGTCGGTGTAGTGCCCGACCTGCGGCTTGTCCTGCGAGGCGATCCCGCGGATCACCGGGGCCAGCGCGGCGGCCTTCGCGCGCCGCTCGGCCTGCGGCAGGGCGGCGTAGCCGTCGAGCACCGGGCCGAAGGGGTCCGGCACGGAGTTCGCCTCGATGTACGCGGTGGCGGTCTCGATGATCCAGCGGGAGTTGGCCTCGGCCTCGGCGCTGGTGGCGCCCCAGGCGGTGATGCCGTGCCCGCCGAGGATCGTGCCGACCGCCTGCGGGTTGGCCTCCTTGATGGCGGCGATGTCCAGGCCCAGCTGGAAACCGGGCCGGCGCCACGGCACCCACACGACCTTGCCCTCGAAGATCGTCTCCGTGAGCTTCTCGCCGTCCGCGGCGGTGGCGATCGCGATGCCGGCGTCGGGGTGCAGGTGGTCCACGTGCGCGGCGTCGACGAGCGCGTGCATGGCGGTGTCGATGGAGGGAGCCGCACCGCCCTTGCCGTGCAGGCAGTAGTCGAACGCGGCGACCATCTCGTCCTCGCGCTCCACGCCCGGGTAGACGTCGCGCAGCGCGCGGACGCGGTCCAGGCGCAGGACCGCCAGGCCCTTCTCCTCCAGGGTGCCCAGGTCGCCGCCGGAGCCCTTCACCCACAGCAGCTCGACGTCCTCGCCGGTCACCGGGTCCGCCGCGGTGCCCTTGGCGGAGGTGTTGCCGCCGGCGTAGTTGGTGAAGCGCGGGTCGGCGCCCAGGGCGTGCGAGCGCGTGAGCAACTGCTCCACGGCCTCGTTCGTCGTGGTGTTCGTCATGTCGTTCAGGCTCCCCATCCCGCCTGCTGGCCGCCGATGCGCTCGGCGGCGATCCGATCTGCGTACCCCGAGGCCTTGAAGGCGGCCATCGGGTCGGCCGCCAGGCCCATCGACTCGCGCAGCTCGGCCAGCAGCGGGCGCACGTCGGTGTGGTAGGCGTCCATGAAGACGTCGTTCGCGCCGAGGACGTCGCCGGCGAGCTGCGCGGCGCGCAGCGCTTCGCGGTCCACGAGCAGCGCCTTGGCGGTGGCCTGCTGCACGTTGGTCACCGAGCGGATCTGCCCGGGGATCTTCTCCTCGATGTTGTGGCACTGGTCGAGCATGAAGTTCACGCCCGAGTCTGGCCGCAGCGCGTCCGAGCGGACGATCTCGTACATGATCCGGAACAGCTGGAACGGGTCCGCCGCCCCGGCCATGAGGTCGTCGTCGGCGTAGAAGCGCGAGTTGAAGTCGAAGGCGCCCAGGCGGTCGGCGCGCAGCAGCTGCACGACGATGAACTCGATGTTCGTGCCCGGCGCGTGGTGGCCGGTGTCCAGGACGACCTTCGCCTTCTCGCCCAGCGACGTGCAGTGCAGCAGCGAGGTGCCCCAGTCCGGGATGTCGGTGGAGTAGAAGGCCGGCTCGAAGAACTTGTACTCGAGCACCATGCGGTGGTCGTCGTCCAGCAGCGCGTAGACCTGCTGCAGGGACTCGGCGAGGCGGTCCTGGCGGTCGCGCAGGTCGTCCTGGCCCGGGTAGTTGGTGCCGTCGGGCAGCCAGACCTTCAGCTCCTTGGAGCCGGTGGCGCGCATGACGTCGACGCACTGGGCGTGGTGGGCGACGGCCTTGGCGCGCACCTTCGCGTCCGGGTGGGTCAGGGAGCCGAGCTTGTAGTCGTCGTCCTGGAAGAGGTTGGAGTTGATCGTGCCGATCGTCACGCCCTGGTCGGCGGCGTGGGCGGCGAGCTTGCCGAAGTCGTCGACGAGGTCCCAGGGGATGTGCAGGGACACGCGCGGCGCGATGCCGGTGTACCGGTGCACCTGGGCCGCGTCGCTGATCTTCTCGAACGGGTCGCGCGGCGTGCCGGGGCTGCCGAAGACCTTGAACCGGGTGCCGGAGTTGCCGAACGCCCACGAGGGCAGCTCGATCGTCTGGTGCCGCAGGGCGGCCAGGACCGTGTCGGTCGATGTCATGGGGACCTCACTCCATCGGGGGCGGGAGCACCGTAGCCTGACTTTGACACGTTTCACAAGGCGCTCAGGGGCAGGTTCTCCCGCCACGCCCCACGGGCGGGAGCGCCGACCCCCGCCCGTCGACCTCTCAGCGGGGCCTCCGGGAGCTTGCACCCCTTCGACCTGGGTAAAGGCATTCCGTACCGCGTTCGGGGCGTGCTCCCGCCGAGTGCTTGACGCCCCGCTCCGGGACTCCTACCTTCGAGCCCGAGTCGCTCCTTGAAACGTCTCACCCCCACCGCGAACGCTCCGCCCACCGCTCTCCCGAGCGGCCGTCTCGATGAGGAGACCCCGTGGCACGTCGACGCACCTCAACCCGATCCCGGACGCTCAGCGGCCTGGCCGCGCTCGCCCTGGTGCCCCTGACCCTGACCGCCTGCAGCGCCGGCAGCCTCGGCTCGTCCAGCGGCTCCGAGGGCGGCGGTACCACCATCACCTGGCTCACCGGCAGCGACGAGACCGCTCAGGCCACCGCGACGTCCATCGTCGAGGCCTTCGAGGCGGCCAACCCGGACATCCAGGTCGAGCTCGACGGCCGGCCCGCCGGCGGCGAGGGTGACAACCTCGTCAAGACCCGCCTGCAGACCGGCAGCATGCCGGACGTCTTCGACTACAACTCCGGCTCGCTCTTCCAGCAGATCGCCCCCGAGAAGAACCTCGCACCCTTGGGGGAGGACGTCGTCGGCGCCGTCGAGGATGCCTACCTGCCGCAGGTGTCCGTCGGGGACACCGTCTACGGCGTCCCGTACGGGACCGCCTTCGGTGGCGGGGTCATGTACAACGTGGACGTCTACGAACGGCTCGGCCTGCAGGTGCCGAAGACGTGGACGGAGTTCGCTGCGAACAGCGAGGCGATCAAGGCGGCCGGCATCGCACCGGTGATCCAGACCTACGGTGAGACGTGGACCTCCCAGCTCTTCGTCCTGGGCGACTTCCACAACGTGGCCGCCGCCCAGCCCGACTGGGCGGAGCAGTACACGGCCGGCCAGGCCAAGTACGCCACGGACCCCGTGGCGGTGCGGGGCTTCGAGCACCTGCAGGAAGCCCACGAGAACGGCTGGCAGAACCCCGACTTCGCGTCCGCGGAGCTCGAGGACGGCATGCGCAAGCTGGCTGCGGGTGAAGGGGCGATGTACCCCATCCTCTCCGGCAACATCACGACCCTGCTGGGCGTGGACCCCACCGCCGGCGACCGGATCGGCTTCTTCGCCCTGCCCGGCGACGACGCGTCGACCAACGGGCTGACCGCCTGGTACCCCAACGGCGTGTACATCCCGAGCACCACGTCCGGCGCCCAGCTCGAAGCGGCCGAGAAACTGCTGGCCTTCATCGCCAGCCCCGAGGGCTGCGAAGCGCAGACCCAGGCGTCCCCGCCCACCGGCCCCTACCTGGTCCAGGGGTGCGAGCTGCCCGACGACGTGCCTCGGGTCACCAAGGACGTCCAGGCCTACTTCGACGCGGACGCGCAGTCCCCGGCGCTGGAGTTCCTCTCCCCGGTCAAGGGCCCGGCGCTGGAGCAGATCACGGTCGAGGTCGGCTCCGGCATCCGCTCCGCCGCCGACGGCGCGGCGCTGTACGACCAGGACGTCGAGAAGCAGGCCCAACAGCTCGGTCTCGAAGGCTGGTGAGTCGTTGACCCCCGCCCGTCCCCGGCGCGAGCGCCGGGGGCGGGCCCGAGCAAGGAGGTTCTCGAGGTGTCGACGACGATCAGCTCCACCGGGGCCGCGAGCCGGGTGCGGCGCGCCCCCGCTCCCCACCGGGGTGGTGCGCGGCACAGCCCGTACCCCGGCTGGTTCTACCTGCCCGCCGCGATCGTCTACGCGGTGCTCTTCCTGGTGCCGACCCTGCTGTCCTTCTACTTCAGCATGACCCGCTGGACCATCTTCGACAGCGAGTTCATCGGGTTCGGCAACTTCGTCCAGTTCTTCGACGAGCCGGCGCTGGTCAAGGGCTTCACCAACACCTTCATCTACGCCTTCGTCACCTCCGGGGCCAAGGTCGTGCTCGGCCTCGCCCTGGGGATGCTGCTGACCAGCCAGATCGTCGGGCGCGGGTACCTGCGCGCCGTGGTCTTCTTCCCGGTGCTGGTCTCCAGCGTGGGGGTCGGCATCACCTTCCAGGTGCTGATGAACCCCTCCAAGGGTGCGATCAACGCCGCCCTCGGTGTCCTCGGCATCGACGGACCCGGCTGGCTCACCGACCCCTCGCTCGCGCTGCTCTCCGTGGCGATGGTCGACGTGTGGAAGGGGGTCGGTCTGGCCACGCTGATCTACATGGCCGGGATCGTGTCCATCCCGCGCGAGTACCACGAGGCCGCCAAGGTCGACGGCGCCGGGTCGTGGACGCTGTTCCGCAACGTCATCCTCCCGCTGTCGTGGCCGGCGACGTCCACGGTCATCACCCTGTCGCTGATCGGGGGTCTGCGCTCCTTCGACCTGATCTGGGCCATGACCCGCGGTGGGCCTGGCTTCACCTCCGACGTCATCGCTTCGGTGATCTACAAGCAGTACCAGGCCGGCTTCTACGGCCTCTCGACCGCGGGCAACGTCGTGCTGTTCATCGCGGTGACCGCGATCGTCCTGCCGCTGACACGGTTCCTGGCCCGCAAGGAGGTCGAGCAGTGAGCGCCGTCACGACCCCCGTCGGCACCACGACCGGGCGCGCTGCGGACCCCGCCCCTGCACGCGGCCGCCGTGTCGGCGGCCCTCGCGCAGCGCTGTACCGCTACGGGGCCGGTGGGCTGGCGATCCTCGTCAGCGTCGTCGTCTTCATCGTCCCCTTCGCCTTCATCCTCCTGGTGGCGGCGATGGACGCCCAGCAGGCGTCCGAGTACCGCTTCGCCTGGCCGCGCGACTTCCAGCTCTGGCAGAACCTCGTGGACGTCGTGCAGACTCGCGACTACATCATCGTCATCGCCTTCATCAACTCCACGGTCCTCACGGTGGCGTCGGTGACGCTGATGGTGGTGTTCGGCTCGATGGTCGCCTTCGTGCTGCAGCGTCGGAAGACCCGGTGGACGGGCTTCATCAACTTCCTGGTGCTGGCCGGGCTCATCATGCCGCCGGCGGTGGTGCCAACCATCTGGGTGCTGCAGCGCGTGGGGCTCTTCGCCACGATGCCCGGGCTGATCCTGGTGGAGGTGGCCTTCGGGCTGTCCTTCACGATCCTGCTCTTCCGGGCGTTCATCTCCACCATCCCGCGCGAGCTGGACGAGGCGGCGGTCCTGGACGGAGCCGGGCCGTTGCGGCTGTTCTTCCAGGTCGTCCTGCCGCTGCTGCGCCCGGTGCTGGTCACGGTGGTGCTGGTGCAGTCGGTGAACGTCTTCAACGACTTCCAGAACCCGCTGTACTTCCTGCCCGGTGACGCCGGGGCGACCGTGCAGTTGACCCTCTTCAACTTCCAGAGCCAGAACCTGTCCAGCTACAACCTGCTGTTCGCGGACATCCTGCTCATCACGATCCCGATGCTGCTGCTGTACCTGTTCTTCAACCGGCAGATCGTCGCCGGCATGACGTCCGGCGCGGTCAAGGGCTGACCGCGCCGCACGGACCCGTTCCACCCACCCCACCACGGAGAGCTGATGCCCCCCACCTGGCACGCCAGCATGATCGCCGCCGACGTCGACCACGACGGAGCCCCGCTGCTGCGCCGGCGGTTCACCCTCGAGCCCGGTCACGGCGAGGTCCGCCGCGCCGTCCTGCACGTCACGGCCCAGGGGGTCGTCGAGGCCCACCTCGACGGCGCGCCCGTCTCGGACGACCTGCTCAGCCCGGGCTGGAGCAGCTACGAGTGGCGGCTGCGCTACCGCACCCACGACGTCACCGGCTCGCTGCGCGGTGACGGCGGTGACGAGCACGTGCTCGGCCTGGCGCTGGGCAACGGCTGGTCGCGCGGTCGCCTCGCCTGGGACGGTGGGCGCGCCTACTACGGCGACGACCTCGGCGGCTTCGCCCAGCTCGAGGTGGAGTTCACCGACGGGCACACCCAGGTCGTCGTCACGGACGGGAGCTGGGAGTCGCACGGCTCCGCCGTCACCGCGAACGACCTGTACGACGGGCAGAGCGTCGACGCCCGGCGCCTGGACCCCGCCTGGGCCACCGTCGGCGGCGACCGCGCCGGCTGGGGCGGGGTGCGGGTGCTGGAGCTCGACACCGCCCGGCTGACCGAGCACGTCGGGCCGCCGGTGCGCCGGCAGGAGGTGCTGCCGGGGAAGGAGGTGTGGACCTCCCCGTCGGGCAGGACGCTCGTCGACTTCGGCCAGAACCTCGTCGGCTGGGTCCGCTTCACCGTGCGCGGCGAGGCCGGCTCCACGATCACCGTCCGGCACGCGGAGGTGCTCGAGCACGGCGAGCTGGGGACGCGGCCGCTGCGCAGCGCCGAGGCGACCGACCGCTTCACCCTCTCGGGTGGTCAGGACTCCTTCGAGCCGACGTTCACCTTCCACGGGTTCCGCTACGCCGAGGTGGACGGCTGGCCGGGCGAACTGCGACCGGGCGACCTCGAAGCGGTCGTGGTCCACTCCGAGCTGCGGCGCACCGGTGAGTTCGAGTGCTCCGATGACCTGGTGAACCAGCTGCACCGCAACGTGGTCTGGGGCACGAAGGGCAACTTCCTGGACGTGCCCACCGACTGCCCGCAGCGTGACGAGCGGCTGGGCTGGACGGGCGACCTGGCGGTGTTCGCGCCCACGGCCGCGTACCTGTTCGACGTGCAGGATTTCCTGCGCGACTGGCTGCGCGACATGGCCCTCGAGCAGCGCCACGGCGGCGGCATCGTCCCCTTCGTCGTCCCCGACGTGCTGAAGTACCTGCCTCCGCACGACGAGTTCCGCGACCCGGACTCCACGGCGGTGTGGTCGGACGTGGCCGTCTGGCTGCCGTGGGCGCTGCACCAGGCGTACGGCGACGACGACCTGCTGGCCGAGAACTACCCGGCCATGGCCCTGCACGTGGACCACGTCGCCGGCCTGCTCTCGCAGACGGGCCTGTGGGACACCGGCTTCCAGTTCGGGGACTGGCTCGACCCGGACGCCCCGCCGGACAAGCCGGCCGACGCCAAGGCCGACAAGGGCGTGGTGGCCACCGCGTGCCTCTTCCGCAGCGCCCGGACGACCGCCGACGCCGCCCGCCTGCTGGGGCACGAGGAG
This sequence comes from Kineococcus arenarius subsp. arenarius, assembly GCF_050871845.1. Taxonomy (NCBI): domain Bacteria; kingdom Bacillati; phylum Actinomycetota; class Actinomycetes; order Kineosporiales; family Kineosporiaceae; genus Kineococcus; species Kineococcus arenarius. The sequence goes on along the minus strand of NZ_JBJLSE010000016.1, from coordinate 11,942 downwards.
GACGCCGAGCGCTTCGACGCCCTCGCCCGGCGCGTGCGCACCGCTTTCCAGGAGCACTACGTGGACGTGCAGGGCCGGGTCCTCAGCGACTGCGCCACGGTCTACGCCCTGGCCATCGAGTTCGGGCTGCTGGAGGGGGAGCAGCGCGCCTGGGCGGGCGACCGCCTGGCGGAACTGGCGGAGAAGGCCGGCTACCGGGTGTCCACCGGATTCGCCGGAACCCCGTACGTGACCGGTGCACTGTCCTCCACCGGTCACCTGGACGCCGCCTACCGCCTGCTGCTGGAGCAGGGCTGCCCCTCCTGGCTGTACCCGGTGACGATGGGCGCCACCACGATCTGGGAGCGCTGGGACTCCATGCTGCCGGACGGCTCCATCAACCCCGGCCAGATGACGAGCTTCAACCACTACGCCCTGGGCGCGGTGGCGGACTGGATCCACCGCACCGTGGCGGGGTTGTCACCGCTGGAACCGGGCTACGCCCGCTCGCTGATCGCCCCGCAGCCCGGCGGCGGGATCACCTGGGCGCGGGCCAGCCTGCAGACCCCGCACGGCGAGCTGGCGGTGCACTGGCGCCAGGGTGACGCCGGCCTGGAGGCCGACGTCACCGTGCCGGAGGGCACCACCGCCGTGCTGCGCCTGCCCGGCCAGGACGCGCGCGAACTGCCCGCCGGCACCCACCGCGCGACGGCGCCGCTCCCGGTGTCCTGAGGCCCGGCGGAGCGGTCGTTGACCTCCACCTCGGTCCCGTCCGGTGCCGACCTGGCGCCGGACGGGGCTCCCGGCCTGGCACCCTTGTCCGTCGTGGCGACGGTCAAGGAGGTCGCCCAGCGGGCCGGGGTCTCGCTGGGCACGGTGAGCAACGTCCTCAACCGCCCCGAGGTGGTCTCCGACGCGCTGCGCGCCCGGGTGGAGCAGGCGATCGCCGAGCTCGGCTTCGTGCGCAACGAGTCGGCCCGTCAGCTGCGGGCCGGGGTCAGCCGGACGATCGCCGTGGTGGTGCTCGACGTGGCCAACCCGTTCTTCACCGACCTCGTCGCCGGTGCGGAGGAGGTCGCCGAGCGCCACGGGGCGCTGGTGGTGCTGTGCAACAGCGCCAACGACGCGCAGCGGGAGGCGCGCCACCTGCTGCGGCTGCAGCAGCAGCGGGTGCTGGGCGTGCTGCTCAGCCCGGTGCGCGACGAGCCGACACCGGCCCTGGAGTCAGTGCGCTCCCACGGCACCCCCGTGGTGCTCGTCGACCGCGGCGCGCCCACCGCGGAGAACTCCTCGGTCGCGGTGGACGACGTCCTCGGTGGCCGCCTCGCCGGTGAGCACCTGCTGGAGCGCGGGCACCGGCGGATCGCCTTCATCGGGGACGCGGCCGGGTTGCGGCAGGTCGACGACCGCCTGGCGGGGCTGCGGCGGGCAGCCGGTGCGGTCGCGGCGGTGGACGCCGTCATCGCCAGCGGGCTGACGGTGCGCGCCGGCTCGCAGGCGGCGGCGGCGCTGTTCGCCGGTGACGCGCCGCCCACGGCGGTCTTCTGCGCCAACGACCTCCTGGCCCTGGGGGTGCTCAACGAGTGCGTGCGCCGCGGGGTCCGCGTGCCCCACGACCTCGCGATCGTCGGGTACGACGACATCGGTTTCGCCGCCACGGCGGCGGTCCCCCTCACCTCCGTGCGCCAGCCGCGCGAGGTGCTGGGCCGCACCGCTGTCGAGCTGCTGCTGGCGCAGGTGGAGGGCCGTCCGGCCCGGCAGCTGGTGTTCGAGCCCGAGATCGTGGTGCGCCGCTCCAGCGACCGCAGGGTGGGCAGCTGACCCGCCGCCCCTCCGGCGCGCCGCACAATCCCGCGCCCGGCGCGGAAGACGCACCCGGCGCTTTCCGGTACTCCTTCCGGAAGGAGCGGTCATACTGGGGCCGGGACCGAGGGGGAGGGGGAGCGGCCGTGGTCGGCGGCAGCCAGCGAGGTGGGCCGGTGCCGGCCGTGTCCGGGCCGGCCGACGACCTGCGCGCCCTCGACCGTCTTCGCCGTGCACCACCACCGCGCCCCGACGGCAGCTGACCACCCCACCGCCGCCCGCACCCGGGGCGGCCCCACCGAGGAGCACCATGACCACGCTCGACCAGTCGTCCACCGCGTCCACCGGCGCGCGGCAGCCCCGCCCCTGGCACGACACGTCGCTGCCGCCCGCCGAGCGCGCCGAGGTGCTGCTGGCGGAGATGACGCTGGAGGAGAAGGTCGCCCAGCTCGGCAGCCGCTGGGTCGGCAACAGCCACGGCGGTGGCGAGGGGGCCGTGGCGCCCGCGGAGGTCACCGGCACCGGCAACGTCGCCCCCCTGCAGGACGTGTTCTCCGCCGGTGCGGTGGAGTTCGAGGAGGCCAGCCGGCACGGCCTGGGCCACCTCACCCGCGTGTTCGGCTCCCGCCCCGTCAGCGTCGAGGAGGGCCGCGCGGAGGTCGTGCGCCTGCAGCGCTCCATCGTGGAGCGCACCCGCCTGGGCATCCCCGCGATCGTGCACGAGGAGTGCCTGACGGGTTTCACCGCCTTCGGCGCCACCGTCTACCCGGCGGCGCTGGCGTGGGGTGCGACCTTCGACCCCGAGCTCGTCGAGCGCATGGCCGCGGCGATCGGCGCCGACATGCGCGCCGTCGGCGTGCACCAGGGCCTGTCGCCCGTCCTGGACGTCGTGCGCGACTACCGCTGGGGCCGCGTCGAGGAGACCATGGGCGAGGACCCGCACCTCGTCTCCACCCTGGGCGCCGCCTACGTGCGCGGCCTGGAGAGCGCCGACGTCGTCGCCACCCTGAAGCACTTCGCCGGGTACTCCGCCTCGCGCGCGGCCCGCAACCACGGCCCCGTCTCGATGGGCCCGCGCGAGTTCGCCGACGTGGTGCTGCCGCCGTTCGAGGCGGCGCTGCGCCACGGCGGTGCCCGCTCGGTGATGAACTCCTACACCGACGTCGACGGCGTGCCCGCGGTCTCCGACGAGCGGCTGTTCACCGAACTGCTGCGCGACCGGTGGGGCTTCACCGGCACCGTCGTCTCCGACTACTCCGCGATCGCGTTCCTGGCCTCGATGCACCGCACCGCGGCCGACGAGACCGACGCGGGGGTGCAGGCCCTGCGCGCCGGCATCGACGTGGAGCTGCCCGACACCCTCTGCTACGGCGACCGCCTCGTGGCCGCCGTGCGCGCCGGCGCGGTGGAGGAGTCCTACGTGGACCGGGCGCTGCGCCGCCTGCTGACGCAGAAGGCCGAGCTGGGCCTGCTGGACGCGGACTGGACCCCGGAGGGTTCCGTCGCCGCCGGGCAGGGCCGTGAGCTGGACTCCGCGGGCAACCGCGCCATCGCCCGCGAGCTGGCCGAGCGGAGCGTGGTGCTCCTCGCCAACGACGGGACCCTGCCGCTGGCGCCGGCCACCGCACGCCGCGTCGCCGTCGTCGGCCCGTGCGCGGACGACCCGAACACCTTCATGGGCTGCTACTCCTTCGCCAACCACGTGCTGCCCCGCTACCCGCAGCTCGGGCTGGGCACCGAGGTGCCCACCGTCCTCGAGGCGATGCGCGCCGAGCCCGGTGCGGCGTGGGAGGTGGTGCACGAGCGCGGCTGCGACGTGCGCGAGCCGGACACCTCCGGCATCCCCGCCGCCGTGGAGGCCGCGCGCGGTGCGGACGTCGTCGTCGCCGTCGTCGGCGACCGCGCCGGCATGTTCGGCGCCGGCACCTCCGGCGAGGGCTGCGACGCCGACGACCTGCGCCTGCCGGGCGTCCAGGAGGACCTGGTGCGCGAGCTCATCGCGACCGGCACCCCCGTCGTCCTCGTCGTCGTCTCCGGCCGGCCCTACGCCCTGGGTGAGCTGACCGGCGCCGCGGCGCTCGTGCAGGCGTTCATGCCCGGCGAGGAGGGCGGCGGCGCGATCGCCGGCGTGCTGTCCGGGCGCGTGAACCCCAGCGGCAAGCTGCCCGTGCAGGTGCCCGCCACCCACGGCGGCCAGCCCGGCACCTACCTGCAGCCGCCGCTGGGCGCGGACAGCCAGGGCATCAGCAACCTCGACCCCACGCCCCTGTTCGGCTTCGGCCACGGCCTGTCGTACACGAGCTTCGCGGTGGAGGACCTGGAGCTGTCCGGCGAACAGGTCCCCACCGACGGTTCCGTCGAGGTTTCCGTGACGGTGCGCAACACCGGCGAGCGCGCCGGCGAGGAGGTCGTGCAGCTGTACCTGCACGACGTGCTGGCCCAGGTGACCCGCCCGGTGCGCGAGCTGACCGGTTTCACCCGGGTGCGGCTGGAGGCCGGGGAGGCGGCGCGCGTGACGTTCGAGCTGCACGCCGACCGCACCAGCTTCACCGGCCGCCGCGGCGAGCGCGTCGTGGAACCGGGCGAGGTCGAGGTGGTGGTCGGCTCGTCGTCCACCGACACCGCCTGCACCGGTTCCTTCACGCTCACCGGGCCGCTGCGCACCGTCGGGTTCGACCGCGTCACCACGACCCCGGTGCGCGTGGACGCCGTGGGCTGAGCCCTACTCCTCCAGCTCGTCGGGAGCGCGCAGCGTGGCGTGCGGCGCCTGCCAGCCGCGCAGCACGCTCCCGGCGCGCAGGGCTGCGCACGCTCCCGCCCCGGCCAGCGCCCACACGAGCTGGCGGCCGCCGAGCTGCGGGCCCAGCACCGCCACGGCAGCGCCCACCAGGGCGGGGATCGCGTACAGCTTGCCGGCGAGGATCGTGGGCACCGTGCGCACCAGCACGTCGCGCAGCGTCCCGCCGCCCACGGCGGTCAGCCCGCCCAGCAGCACCGCCTGCCCGGGACCCACGCCCGCCTCCAGGGCGATCCGCGCACCGGTGACCGCGAACAGCGACAACCCCATCGTGTCGAACAGCAGCAGCGGCCGCGACAGCCGCGTCAGCACCGCGTGCCCCCAGAAGGCGATCAGGCCGCCGACCGTGGCGGTCGCCAGGTAGTACCAGGTGCGCAGCGCCGCCGGCGGCAGCTCGCCCAGCAGCACGTCGCGCAGCATCCCGCCGCCGACCGCGGTGACGACCCCCAGCGTCACCACCCCGAACAGGTCCAGCGTGGTGCGGCGCATGGCCGTCAGCGCCCCGTCGAGGGCGAAGGCGAGCACCCCGACCAGGTCCAGGACCAGCAGCAGGTGCGTCGCGCTCACCACAGGAGTGTGCCCGCCGACGCGGCACCCGGGTGCACCGCCCGCTCAAGAGCACCCGCGCTCGCGCCGATGGCAGGGGAACGGTCCCCGACCCCCGGTGCCGGTGCTGCCACCCCCAGGAGTTCCCGTGTCCCACGACCCCGCCCGCTCCCGCGGCCCCCTGGCGATCTTCCGCGACCTGGGCGTCGCCACCAAGATCCTGACCGCCGTCGGCCTGACCGCCCTGGTGGCGGTCGTCGTCGGCCTGGTGGGGGTGAGCGCCGTGCGCAGCGGGGCCCAGGCCACCGCGGACATGCACGACAAGAACGTCAAGGGCGTGCAGCTCGCGCAGGAGATGCGCTTCCAGATGATGAACGTGCGCTTCGCCTCCACCAGCCGCAGCGGCGCCGCGACCCCGGAGGACCGGGCGAAGTTCACCACCGTGCGCGACGACGCCCGCGCGGCCCTGGCCGCCGCCGGGGAGGACTACCTGGCTCTGGTCGAGGGGTCCAGCGAGCAGGCGGCGACGGTGACCGGTGTGCTGGAGGGGCTGGACACCTACTTCGACCTGGCCGTGCAGATGGACGCCCTGGCCGCCGCGGGGGACGAGGCGGAGTTCAACCGGGTGCGCAGCGAGGAGATCGCCCCGCTGACCACGCAGATGGTCGCCAGCCTGGACGAGCTGCAGCAGGGCGAGGTCGCGCAGGCGGAGGCGAACGCGGCGCAGGCCGCCCAGGCGTACGGCCGGACCCGCACCCTGCTGCTGGCCGTCCTGGCCGCGGGCCTGGTGGCCGCGCTGGCCGCCGCTGTGGCCGCGGCCCGCAGCGTGACCCGCCCCCTGGGGCAGGTGCGCGCGGTCGCCGGCCGCCTGGCCGAGGGCGACCTGACCCGGGACAGCGGTGTCCGGCAGGGTGACGAGGTCGGGCAGACGGCGGCGGCGCTGGACAGCGCGCTGGCCTCCCTGCGCTCGGTGATGGCGACCGTGGTGACCTCCGCCGACGCGGTGGCCACCTCCGCGCAGCAGGTGACGACCTCCTCGGCGCAGATCTCCGCCTCCGCGGAGGAGACCAGCGCGCAGGCCGGCGTGGTCGCCGCCGCGGCCGGGGAGGTCTCGCGCAGCGTGCAGACGGTGGCCGCCGGTGCGGACGAGATGGGCCTGTCCATCCGGGAGATCTCCGCCAACGCCAACGACGCGGCGGTGGTGGCGGGTGAGGCCGTGAACGTGGTGCAGACCACCACGGCGACGGTGGCGAAGCTCGGCGCTTCCAGCCGTGAGATCGGCGAGGTGGTGAAGGTCATCACCGGCATCGCCGAGCAGACCAACCTGCTGGCCCTCAACGCCACGATCGAGGCCGCCCGCGCCGGAGAGCTCGGCAAGGGGTTCGCCGTCGTCGCCGGTGAGGTGAAGGAGCTGGCGCAGGGCACCGCGCGGGCGACCGAGGACATCGCCCGCCGGGTGGAGGCGATCCAGTCGGACACCGGCGGGGCCGTGCAGGCCATCGAGCGGATCAGCACGATCATCGAGCAGATCAGCGGCTACCAGACGACGATCGCCTCGGCGGTCGAGGAGCAGACGGCGGCCACCCAGGAGATGTCGCGGTCGGTGGCCGAGGCCGCGGGCGGCTCGGGGGAGATCGCCGCGAACATCTCCGGCGTGTCCGCCGCCGCGGAGTCCACCGCGCACGTCCTGGAGCGGACGCGCAGCGCCGTGGACGACCTGTCGCGCCAGGCCGGCGACCTGCGGGCGGCCGTGGGCCGGTTCACCTACTGAGGACCGGGTCACCCGGCAGCCTGAGCGCCCGAGCGGCACGGGGACCTGCTGGGATGGGGCGGGGGTTCCCGCCCCACCCGTTCCAGCCCGTGGGAGGCAACCGTGCGCGTCGCACTCGCCCAGATCAGCAGCACCGGCGACCCTCGGGCCAACCTCGAGCTGGTCGCCGCGGAGGTCGCCGCGGCCCGGGAGGCGGGTGCGCGGCTGCTGGTGCTGCCCGAGGCGACGATGTGCCGCTTCGGGGTGCCGCTGGCGCCGGTGGCCGAGCCGGTCGACGGGCCGTGGGCGAGCGCCCTGGAGCGGCTGGCCGACGAGGCCGGGCTGACGGTGGTGGCGGGCGCCTTCACGCCGGGGGAGGGCGGGCGGGTCCGCAACACCCTGCTGGTGCGGGGCGCCGGCGTGCGGGCCCACTACGACAAGGTCCACGTCTACGACGCCTTCGGGTACGCCGAGTCCGACGCCGTGGAGCCGGGGCGCGAGCCGGTGGTCGTCGACGTCGACGGCGTCGGCGTCGGCCTGACGACGTGCTACGACGTGCGCTTCCCGGGGTTGTTCACCGCCCTGGCCGAGCGGGGTGCGTCGGTGGTCGTCGTGGCGGCATCCTGGGGCGCGGGGCCGGGCAAGGCCGAGCAGTGGGGACTGCTGACGCGCGCGCGGGCCCTGGACAGCACGTGCTTCGTGCTGGCGTGCGGCCAGGCCGACCCGGGCGTGCCCGCCGGAGCCGCGCCGAGGGGCGTGGGGTTCTCGTGCGTCGTGGACCCGGTGGGGGCGGTCCTGGCCGGGCTGGGCGCCGGGTGCGGGCGGCTCGTCGTGGACCTCGACGTGGCCGCCGTCGAGCGGGTGCGGGCGGTGCTGCCGGTCCTGGCGAACCGCCGCGTCTGAGCGCCCGGCGGCGAGTCGGGCACGACACGCCGCTGTGACGCAGCGCAACATTTTTGTGACTTTCCGTCGCTCATCCCCAGGCCGCCCACACCCTCCCGGGGCAACGGCGCAGGTCACGGGCTCGCGGGGGGTGGTTGTCCACCGCGTCCACAGCCTGGGGAAATCACACGCGTGTGACACACCATCTAGTGGTGCCTTGCGATGTCGCCCCCTAGGGGTAGTGTCTGACTCACCCCAGCACGCCGGGCTCGCACCCGAGGGAAGGACCACCCCCATGAGCATCACCGTCTACAGCACGCCGTCCTGCGTGCAGTGCAAGGCGACCTACCGCGCGCTCGACCGCAAGGGCCTCCCGTACGAGGTCGTCGACGTCACCAGCGACGCGCAGGCCCTGGAGACGGTGCGCGCCCTGGGGCACGTCCAGGCCCCCGTCGTCGTCAGCGGCGACGAGCACTGGTCCGGCTTCCGCCCCGACCGCATCGAGGCCCTGGCCGAGCGCTTCGCCGCCGTCTCCGCCTGAGGCGGCCGCCGTGCCGCTCGACGTCGTCTACTTCTCGAGCGTCTCGGGCAACACCCACCGCTTCGTCGAGAAGCTGGGCCTGCCGGCGCACCGCATCCCGCTGCGCGCCGGTGACGGGCACCTGAGCGTCACCCGGCCCTACGTCCTCATCGTCCCCACCTACGGCGGGGGCGGCGGCGCGGGGGCGGTGCCCAAGCAGGTCATCCGCTTCCTCAACGACCCGGCCAACCGTGCCCTCGTGCGGGGCGCCATCGGCGCCGGCAACACCAACTTCGGCACCCACTACGCCGTGGCCGGCGACGTCGTCGCCGCCAAGTGCCGGGTGCCCCACCTGTACCGCTTCGAGCTCTTCGGCACCCCCGAGGACGTGCGTCGCGTCCGCGACGGATTGGACACGCTGTGACCCTCACCTCCGACGCCACCGAGGTCTCCGGGACCGTGCCGCAGCCGGCCGTCCCCGCCTCGCCGGGCTTCCACTCGCTCAACGCGATGCTGAACCTGTGGGACGAGCAGGGGCGCATCCAGTTCGACGCGGACCGCGAGGCGGCGCGCCAGTACTTCCTGCAGCACGTTATCCCCAACACCCCGCGCTTCGAGAGCTTCGAGGCCCGCCTGGACCACCTCGTCGCCGAGGGGTACTACGAGGCCGAGGTGCTCGACCGCTACCCGCGCACCTTCGTGCGCGAGCTCACCGACCGCGCCCACGCCGCGAGGTTCCGCTTCGCCACCTTCCTGGGGGCCTTCAAGTTCTTCACCAGCTACGCGCTGAAGAGCTTCGACGGCAAGCAGTACCTCGAGGGCTTCGAGGACCGCGCCGTGATGACGGCCCTCACCCTCGCCGCCGGCGACGAGGCGCTGGCCACCGCGATCACCGACGAGATCGTCAGCGGCCGCTTCCAGCCGGCCACCCCCACGTTCCTCAACGCCGGCAAGGCCTCCCGCGGTGAGCTGGTCTCCTGCTTCCTGCTGCGCATCGAGGACGACATGGAGTCCATCGGCCGCGGCATCAACTCCGCCCTGCAGCTGTCGAAGCGCGGCGGCGGCGTGGCGCTGCTGCTGAGCAACATCCGCGAGTACGGCGCACCCATCAAGCGGATCGAGAACCAGTCCTCCGGCGTCATCCCCGTGATGAAGCTGCTGGAGGACTCCTTCTCCTACGCCAACCAGCTCGGCGCGCGCCAGGGCGCCGGCGCGGTGTACCTCTCGGCGCACCACCCGGACATCATGCGGTTCCTGGACACCAAGCGCGAGAACGCGGACGAGAAGATCCGCATCAAGACCCTCAGCCTGGGTGTCGTGGTCCCCGACATCACCTTCGAGCTCGCCAAGAACAACGAGCCGATGCACCTGTTCTCCCCGTACGACGTGGAGCGCGTGTACGGCGTGCCGTTCGGCGACCTGTCCGTGTCCGAGAAGTACCGGGAGATGGTGGCGGACCCGCGCATCCGCAAGACGCAGATCAACGCCCGCGACTTCTTCCAGACCCTCGCCGAGCTGCAGTTCGAGTCCGGTTACCCGTACGTCGTGTTCGAGGACACGGTGAACCGGGCCAACCCGATCGACGGCCGCATCAACATGTCGAACCTCTGCTCGGAGATCCTGCAGGTCAACACCCCCAGCAAGCTGGGCGAGGACCTCGGCTACGAGGTCGTCGGCAAGGACATCTCCTGCAACCTGGGCTCGCTGAACATCGCCCTGGCGATGGACGGCGGCGACCTCGGCGCCACGGTCGGCACCGCGGTGCGGGCCCTGACCGCCGTCTCGGTGGCCAGCGACATCCGTTCGGTGCCCTCCATCGCCCACGGCAACTCCCGCTCGCACGCCATCGGCCTGGGGCAGATGAACCTGCACGGCTACCTGGCCCGCGAGCACGTGCACTACGGCAGCGCCGAGGGCATCGACTTCACGAACATCTACTTCTACTCGGTGCTGTTCCACGCGCTGCGCGCCTCGAACGAGATCGCCGTCGAGACCGGGACGACGTTCGAGGGCTTCGAGCGATCCGCCTACGCCGACGGCAGCTTCTTCGACAAGTACACCGAGCAGCAGTGGGCGCCGGCCACCGAGCGCGTCGCGCAGCTCTTCGCGGACGCCGGCATCGCGATCCCCACGCAGGACGACTGGCGGGCGCTGAAGGCGTCCGTGATGGAGCACGGCATCTTCAACCAGAACCTGCAGGCCGTGCCTCCCACCGGCTCCATCAGCTACATCAACAACTCCACCTCCTCGATCCACCCGATCGCCTCCAAGATCGAGATCCGCAAGGAGGGCAAGCTCGGCCGCGTGTACTACCCGGCGCCGTTCATGACGAACGACAACCTGGAGTACTACCAGGACGCGTACGAGATCGGCCCCGAGAAGATCATCGACACCTACGCGGCGGCCACCCAGCACGTCGACCAGGGCCTGTCGCTGACGCTGTTCTTCAAGGACACCGCCACCACCCGCGACGTCAACCGCGCGCAGATCTACGCCTGGCGCAAGGGGATCAAGACGATCTACTACGTGCGCATCCGCCAGATGGCGCTGGAGGGCACCGAGGTCGAGGGCTGCGTCAGCTGCATGCTGTGAGGGGACGGGCGGCAGGCACGGGGCACGGGACGGCGCTGGACGGGACGAGGGACGAGACGGTGGAGAAGCTCAAGCTGATCGATCGCGTGAACGCGATCAACTGGAACCGCGTGCAGGACGACAAGGACCTCGAGGTCTGGAACCGCCTCACGAGCAACTTCTGGCTGCCCGAGAAGGTGCCGCTGTCCAACGACGTGCAGTCCTGGGCGCGGCTGTCGGACGCCGAGCGCACGCTGACGATGCGCGTGTTCACGGGCCTGACCCTGCTGGACACCATCCAGGGAACGGTGGGCGCCGTCTCGCTCATCCCGGACGCGCTGACCCCGCACGAGGAGGCCGTCTACACGAACATCGCGTTCATGGAGTCGGTGCACGCCCGCAGCTACTCCTCGATCTTCTCCACCCTCGCCTCCACCCAGGCGATCGACGAGGCCTTCACCTGGTCGGAGCAGAACGAGGCGCTGCAGCGCAAGGCGTCCATCGTGCTGGAGTACTACCACGGGGACGACCCGCTGAAGCGGAAGGTGGCCTCCACGCTGCTGGAGTCCTTCCTGTTCTACTCCGGCTTCTTCCTGCCCATGCACTTCTCGTCCCGGGCGCAGCTGACGAACACCGCCGACCTCGTCCGGCTCATCATCCGCGACGAGGCCGTGCACGGCTACTACATCGGCTACAAGTACCAGCGCGGGCTGGAGCTGGTGGACCAGGCCAAGCGCGACGAGCTCAAGGACTACACGTTCGACCTGCTCTTCGAGCTGTACGACAACGAGTGCAAGTACACCGCGGACCTCTACGACAACGTCGGTCTCACCGAGGACGTCAAGACCTTCCTGCACTACAACGCCAACAAGGCCCTCATGAACCTCGGTTACGAGGGCATGTTCCCCGCGGACACGACGAGGGTCGACCCCGCCATCCTCTCCGCCCTCTCGCCGAACGCGGACGAGAACCACGACTTCTTCTCCGGTTCCGGTTCCAGCTACGTCATCGGCAAGGCCGTGGCCACCGAGGACGAGGACTGGGAGTTCTGAGCTGCGTCGCGGGCCCGTCGTGACCACACCCGGCGGGCCCGC
>NZ_JBJLSE010000015.1:0-65843 GCF_050871845.1 Kineococcus arenarius subsp. arenarius | reverse complement strand
GGTGATCAAGGAAGTTGCAACTTCCTTGATCACCGCAGGAGTGGGGGGTGATCAGGCGCGGTAGATCTGGCAGACCGACGGGCGCGGCTGGCCCGTGCCGTCGTAGGGGAACGTCGACGCCGGGGCGTCGATGGTCGCGGTGTCGATCTCACCGGGGTGCTGCACCGCCAGGAACACGGTGCGGCCGTCCTCGGCGATGACCGGGCCGCAGGCCTCGGCGCCGGCCGGCACGGACGCGAACTGCCGCACCTGGCCGCGGTTCGGGCCGTCCACGACGACCTCGTACAGGCCGTCGTTGGTGCCCAGCGTGTTGCCGTCCGTGGAGATCCACAGGTTGCCGGTGCTGTCGAACGCCACGTTGTCGGGGCAGGAGATGGGGGAGACCTGCGCGGGGTCGAAACCGCCGAAGTAGGTGCTCTGGTCCTCCGGGTCGCCGCAGACGAGCACGAGGTTCCAGAAGAACTCCGTCGCCGCGGCGTCGTCGCGCGCCTCGACGATCTCCACGACGTGCCCGTCCTTGTTCAGCGGGCGCGGGTTCGCCTCGTCGACGCCGGCCTTGCCCAGGGTGCCGCGCTGGGTGTTGTTCGTGCACGCCAGGTACACGCGCCCGTTGACGGGGTTGCGCTCGACGTCCTCGGGGCGGTCCATCTTCGTGGCACCCACGGCGTCGCCGGCGGCGCGGGCGTTGATCAGCACCTCGTCCACCGACATGCCCGGCACGAGGGAACGGCCGTCGCGGGTCAGCTGCACCCAACGGCCGCGGCCGTCGTAGCGCTCGTCCTCGATGCCGTCGCCCTCGAAGACGGCCACGTACAGGTCGCCGTCCTCCAGCAGTCGCATGTTGTGCTCGCGGTCGCCCTCGCGGTACGTGCGCTTGGAGATGAACTTGTACAGGTACTCGAAGCGCTCGTCGTCACCCATGTACGACACCGCGCGGCCGTCGGCGGCGATGGAGATGGTGGCGCCCTCGTGCTTCATCCGCCCCATGGCGGTGTGCTTGCGGGGGGTGGAGGTCGGGTCGGAGGGGTCCACCTCGACGACCCAGCCGAAGCGGTTGGGCTCGTTGGGTTCCGCCGCGTACCCGAACCGCTCCTCGATGCGCTCCCAGGCCCGGCCGCTGCTGCCGGTGACGCCGTAGCGGTCGCTCTCGCCGGGGCCCTCGCCGCCGGGCTCCTCCGAGGTGAAGAAGTACCCGTTGAAGTTCTCCTCGCCGGACAGGACCGTGCCCCACGGCGTGGTGCCGCCGGCGCAGTTGGCGAAGGTGCCGATCGGCTTGCGGCCGGACGGGTCGGCGCTGGTGCGCAGCGCCTCCGCGCCGGCGGCCGGGCCGGTGAACTCCATCGGGGTCATCGGCGTGATGCGGCGGTTGAACTCCGAGCCGCGCACGTACGCCCACGGGGAGTCCTCGTTCGCGCGGCGCAGCTCGACGACCGACATGCCGTGCGCGGCCAGGGAGATGAGCAGCTGCTCGTCCGTGGCGTTCTCCGCACCGGTCCAGTCGCGGAACATCAGTTCCTCGTTGGTGTACTCGTTGTTGCACACCAGCAGCGCCCGGTTCGGGTCCTGCATCGGGACGATGGTGGTGTAGTCGTTGTTGTAGCCGAACTGGCCCAGCTGGGCCTCGGCGGTCTGGTTCTCGAAGTCGAAGTCCGGCGCGCCGGGCAGGATCGGGTCGCCCCAGGAGATCAGCGGCGCCCAGGTCCAGCCGGCCGGCACGTCGAAGGAGTCCACGTCCGCCGGGACGGGCGCGATGACCTCGAAGTCCACGGAGTGACCGGGGTCGAACGGGTCGGCGAGCAGGTTCACGTCGTCACCGAAGGCGCTGGCGCTGGCTCGCGTGGGCTGCGCCACGGCGGCGCCGGCGACGCCCAGGCCGACCAGGCCGGCCAGCACGCCGCGGCGGGAGACGGCCGAGCGGACGATGTCGCCGAAGTAGGCGTTCTCCGTGCGGTTGGGGACCGGCTGCGCGCACGAGGTGGCGCAGCGGTAGTGGCAGGTCATCGAGCTGCGCCGGCCGGCGGGGGCGTAGGGCAGCAGGTCCAGCGTCGGGCGGCAGGCGTCCGTCGTCACGGGGGTTCTCCTCGGGCGGGGCGTCCAGCCGGGGCGGCACCCGGCCGTCGACCGCTCGGATGGCGGCCGTTCGCGGTGGACGCTAGGGATCCTGTGCGGCGGTTGAGGCCACGCGGGCGTGGCGAGCAGGTGAACCGTGGATGACCACTCGCGAGCATGGTTTGCCTCACCTTCCTCGATGCGCTACGGGGTGTTGCGGCAGGATCACGCCATGGACCCCGCCGACAGCACGCCCGTGGACACCCCGTTCGCCGAGCCCAGCGACCTGCCGTTCGGGCTGCCGCCGTTCGACCGCATCCGCACCGAGCACTTCGCCCCCGCGTTCGAGGCGGGGATGGCGGCGCACCGCGCCGAACTGGACGAGCTGGTGGCCGCGGACCTGCCCGCCGCGGCGTTCCTGGACGCGCTCGAGTCCGCGGGGCAGGCGCTGGCCCGCGCCGAGGCGGTGTTCTTCAACGTCGTGGGCACCGACGCCGACGACGCCCTGCGCGCGGTGCAGGAGCGGTACGCCCCGCAGCTGGCCGCCCACCACGACGCCGTGCGCCTGGACCCCCGCGTGCTGGCGCGGGTGCGCGCCCTGCACGCGGACCCGCCGGCGGACCTGGACGACGAGGCGCGCCGCCTGCTGGAGCGGCTGCACTCCGACGCCGCCCGCTCCGGCGCCCTGCTGGACGAGGCGGCGGCCGGGCGGCTGCGGGAGCTGAACGCCGAGCTGTCCGCGCTGACGACCCGCTTCGACGTGGAGCTGCTGGCCGACACCAACGACCTCGCCGTCCGCTTCACCGAGCCGGAGGAGCTGGAGGGGCTGACGCCGGCCGACCTGGCCCGCGCCGAGCAGGCCGCCCGCGCCCGCGGCCTGGACGGCTACCTCCTGCCGCTGTCGCTGCCCACCGGCCAGCCCGTCCTGGAGCAGCTGCGCCGCCGCGCCTCCCGCGAGCGCGTGCACCGCGCGTCGGTGGCCCGCGGCGGCCGCGGCGGCGAGCACGACACCCGCGCCCTGCTGCAGCGCACCGCCGCCCTGCGCGCCGAGCGCGCGCAGCTGCTCGGCTTCGCCGACCACGCTTCCTGGGTGGTGGCCGACGAGACCGCCGGCGACGTGGCGGCCGCCGAGGGGATGCTGCGCCGGCTGGTCCCGGCCGCCGCCGCCAACGCCCGCGCCGAGGAGGCCGAGCTCACCGAGCTCCTCGTCGCCGACGGCGAGCAGCCGCCCCTGCGGGCGTGGGACTGGGCGTACTGCGCCGCCCGGCTGCGGCGGCAGCGCTTCTCCGTGGACACCGAGGAGCTGCGGCCCTGGTTCGAGCTCGAGCGCGTCCTGGTGGACGGGGTGTTCGCCACCGCCTCGGCGCTGTACGGGCTGACCTTCACCGAGCGCGACGACCTGCCGGTGTACTCCCCGGGCGTGCGGGTGTTCGAGGTCGCCGACCAGGGCGGCCCCTTCGGGCTGTACCTGTTCGACCCGTACGCGCGCCCCTCCAAGCGGGGCGGGGCGTGGATGAGCTCCTTCAGCGACCAGTCCCGCCTGCTGGGCACCGCACCGGTCGTCGTGAACTGCCTCAACGTGCCCGAGCCCGCGGCGGGGGAGCCGGCGCTGCTGACCGTGGACGAGGTGGAGACCCTGTTCCACGAGTTCGGCCACACCCTGCACGGGCTGCTCTCCGACGTGCACCACCCCCGCTTCTCCGGCACGAACGTCCCGCGCGACTTCGTGGAGTTCCCCTCCCAGGTCAACGAGTTCTGGGGTTTCGAGCCGGAGGTCCTGGACCGCTACGCGCGCCACCACGTCACCGATGAGCCGCTGCCCGCCGGGGCGGTGGAGGGGCTGCGCGCCGCCCGCGCCCACGGGCAGGGCTTCGCCACCCTGGAGTACCTGGCGGCGGCGCTGCTGGACCTGGCCTGGCACCGCCTGCCCGCCGGAGCCCTGGACGGCGCGGACCCGGAGGACGTCGAGCGCTTCGAGGCGCGGGCGCTGGCCGAGGCGGGTGCCGCCCTGGAGGCCGTGCCGCCGCGGTACCGCAGCACCTACTTCCACCACGTGTTCGGCGGCGGGTACGCCGCCGCGTACTACTCCTACGTGTGGAGCGAGGTCCTCGACGCGGACGCCGTGGAGTGGTTCGCCGAGAACGGCGGCCTGCGGCGCGAGAACGGCGAGCACTTCCGCCGGACCCTGCTCTCGCGCGGCGGCGCCGTGGACCCGATGACGGCGTACCGGCAGTTCCGCGGCCGCGACGCGCGGCTGGAGCCGCTGCTGCGCCGCCGTGGACTGCTGGGCGCCGGCGCCTGACGGGGCGGCCCGCCGCCCCTCCAGCGGGCGGGCCGCCGTGCCGATGGACCCTGCGGGTACGCGCCGGCGCCACCGCGCCGGCGTCCGCAGCGGGTGAGGGGTGCTGGTGGACAACGGTCGGGGGATCGTCACGCGGAATCCGCCCGGGAGCCACCTCCTGGACGCAGCGCCCGGCGACAGTGGTGGTGTGGCCAGCGCAGCACAGCTCGCACCGCCCCTCGTCATCGCCCACCGCGGCTACTCCGCGGTGGCCCCGGAGAACACCCTCGCCGCGTTCGAGGCGGCACTGCGCTGCGGCGCCGACATGGTCGAGACCGACCTGCACCCCGCCGCCGACGGGTCGGCCGTCCTCATCCACGACGCCGAGGTCAGCGCCACCACCGGCGGGCGCGGGCGCGTGGCGGACCTGCGCGCCGCCGAGCTGGCCCGCCTGGACGCCGGCTCCTGGTTCTCCCCGGCCTACCGCGGCCAGCGGGTGCCGCTGCTGGCGGACCTGCTGGACCTGCTGACCGAGCACCCCGGCGGCCAGCTGCTGCTGGAGCTGAAGGGGCGCTGGAGCACGGCGCAGGTCGCCGCGGCGGTGCAGGACGTGCGCCGCGCCCGCGCCGTCGAGCAGGTCGTCGTGCAGAGCTTCGAGACGAGCACCCTGGCGCACGTGCAGGAGGTCGCCCCCGAGGTGCGCCGGGCCGTGCTGCTGGACGAGCCCGACGCCGACGCCCTCGCCCAGGGCCGCGCGCTGCGCCGCGACCTCGGCGTCGTGGCCTGCAACCCCGGCGTGGCCTCCGTGGTGGCCCGGCCCGCCGCCGTCGCCGAGCTGCAGGCCGCGGGCCTGGCCGTGTGGCCGTGGACCGTCGACGAGCCGGTGCTGTGGCGGGCGCTGAGCGAAGCCGGTGTCGACGGCGTCATCACCAACCGCCCCGACGGGCTGCGCGGCTGGATCGAGGCGCGCACCGACCCGTCGGCCGAGCAGGCCGACCTGCTGCTGGCGGCCCTGAGCCAGCGCGGCCGGGCCCGCCCGGCCACCGACGTGGGGCTGCAGCGCGCCAGCGGCCTCTGAACGGTCTCCCGGGCCCGCCGGGGGCGCTCACCGCCCCGGCGGGGGACCGGGCGCCCGGTGGCGTCAACGGTGGCGGGAGGCGACCCGCACGAACTCCTCGACGTCGGCCCGCGGCGCCCGGGTGTCGAACCGCAACGGCCGCCCGTCGACGACCACCTCGACGCGCAGGCCCCCGCCCGCGCCGAGCAGCGAGCGCCGCGCGCGGGCGCTCACGGCCCCCACGCTCGTCAGGGGCACCGAGGCGACCGACGGCCCGCCGAGCAGCCGGGGCTGGGCCAGCCACAGCGCCGCGGCGCCGACCGCGAGCACCCCGGACCCGGACAGGCCCCCGAAGGGCCCCGAGGTGATCGGCAGGACCGCGAGCGGCGTCTCGCCCCCCTGGGCCATCCGGCCGAGCAGCTGGGCGTGGGCGGGGTCGTCGCTGAGCACCCGCCCGTCCTACCGCAGCAGCGGGCCCGCGGCGAAGTGCGCCCGGGCCCGCGGCGGGGGATGGTGGGGGCGAGGAGCGGCCTGGACCCTGCCGGACCTCCACCCCGGCCGCACCAGAGCCGCCGGCGGTGAGCAGCACCCCCACCTCTCGAGGGACCACCGTGGACCGCAACTGGCACCTCGTCCTGAGCACCGTCGTCAGCGAAGCCGAGTGGAGGGCCGACGTCCCCGCCGGGCTGGCCGCGCTCCACGCGAAGCTGCACCAGCGCGCCCGGCAGCAGGGGCTGGTCGTGTCCCGGCCGCCGGCTGAGGACGTCGTGGTCCTGCCCGACGTCCGCCGCGTGCGCATCACCGTGACGGCCGAGGCCGTGCCGCTGCGACCGGCGGCGTAGCCGCGGCACGCCCCCGGTCGTGCCGCCTGGCGCCCTCAGCTCCCCGGCAGCACCCCGTCCACGTCCGGCACCCCGCCGTCGATGTCGTCGGCGTCCACGATCCGGTAGGCGTACCCCTGCTCGGCCAGGAACCGCTGCCGGTGCGCGGCGAAGTCCTGGTCCTTGGTGTCGCGCGAGACCACCGTGTAGAACCGCGCCGTGCCGTGGTCGCCCTTGGGGCGCAGCACCCGGCCCAGCCGCTGGGCCTCCTCCTGGCGCGAGCCGAACGAGCCCGACACCTGGATGGCGACCTTCGCCTCGGGCAGGTCGATGGAGAAGTTCGCCACCTTGGAGACCACCAGCGTGGTCACCTCCCCGTGGCGGAACGCCTCGAACAGCCGCTGGCGCTCCTTCACGGAGGTGTCGCCCTTGATGACCGGGGCGTCCAGGCGCGCGGCCAGGTCGTCGAGCTGGTCGATGTACTGCCCGATCACCAGGGTCGGCTCCCCGGCGTGCTGGGCCACCAGCTTCTCCACCACGCGCGACTTCGCCGGCGACGTCGAGCACAGCCGGTAGCGCTCGTCGTCCTCCGCCGTCGCGTACGCCAGGCGCTCGCCCTCCGGGAGGGTGACGCGCACCTCCACGCAGTCCGCCGGCGCGATGTAGCCCTGCGCCTCGATGTCCTTCCACGGCGCGTCGTAGCGCTTGGGGCCGATGAGGGAGAACACGTCGCCCTCGCGGCCGTCCTCGCGCACCAGGGTCGCCGTCAGGCCGATGCGCCGGCGCGCCTGCAGGTCCGCGGTCATCCGGAAGATCGGCGCCGGCAGCAGGTGCACCTCGTCGTAGACGATCAGGCCCCAGTCGCGCGCGTCGAACAGCTCCAGGTGCGGGTAGACGCCCTTCCGCTTCGTCGTCACCACCTGGTACGTGGCGATCGTGACCGGGCGGATCTCCTTGCGCGCACCGGAGTACTCGCCGATCTCGTCCTCGGTGAGGGTGGTGCGCTTGAGCAGCTCGTCGCGCCACTGCCGCGCCGAGACGGTGTTCGTCACCAGGATCAGCGTGGTGGCCTTCGCCCGCGCCATCGCGCCGGCGCCCACCATCGTCTTGCCCGCCCCGCACGGCAGCACCACGACACCCGAACCGCCGTGCCAGAAACCCTCCACGGCCTCGGACTGGTACGGCCGCAGCGACCAGCCGTCCTCCGTCAGCGCGATGGGGTGCGCCTCGCCGTCGACGTAGCCGGCGAGGTCCTCCGCCGGCCAGCCCAGCTTCAGCAGCACCTGCTTGAGGTTGCCGCGCTCGCTGGGGTGCACCACGACCGCGTCGGGCGCCAGGCGCTCGCCGAGCAGGGGAGCGGCCTTCTTCGAGCGCAGCACCTCCTCCAGGACCGCCGCGTCCAGGGAGTGCAGCACCAGCCCGTTCACGGGGTCGTTGACCAGCTGCAGGCGCCCGTAGCGCGACATCGTCTCGGCCACGTCCACCAGCAGCGCGTGCGGGACGGAGTACCGGGAGAACTCCAGCAGCGTGTCCACGACCTGCTCGGCGTCGTGGCCGGCGGCGCGCGCGTTCCACAGGCCCAGCGGCGTCAGCCGGTAGGTGTGCACGTGCTCGGGGGCGCGCTCCAGCTCCGCGAAGGGGGCGATCGCCGCGCGGGCGGCGCCCGAGCGCGGGTGGTCGACCTCCAGGAGCAGCGTCTTGTCGCTCTGGACGATGAGGGGGCCGTCGGTCACAGGGGGTCCAACCGGCGAGGGCGCCGCGTGCTTCCGCGGCGCGCCGGGCGGGTGCCGGTGAGCGGGCTCACACCCGCACGGCCGTGCCGACGGAGTCGTAGCCGTACCCGTCGTAGTAGCCGGCCCCCCCGGCGCCGAGCCAGGCGATGAACGCCACGAGCCCGATCACGAACAGCAGCGACAGGGCGATGGTCACCCAGGCGATGATCTTGCCGGCGAGGAGGTACCCCAGGCCACGCCGGGTGCCCTGCGCGGCCAGGAGCTCGCGGCGCGCCCCCGGCGTCAGCGCCAGCGCCACGATCGCCGCGATCCAGCCCAGGCCGGTCCCCAGCAGCACCAGGCCGCCCACCGACGTCCACAGCACCGCGTGCGCGGCCCCGGTCACCGGCGGCTGGCCGTAGGGGTCGGTGGGTGCGCCGTGGGTCTGGTTGTACAGCGGCCCGTACTGCTGGGCGTACTGCTGGGTGTGCTGGGGCCCGGTCTGCTGCTGGTGCCCCCAGCCGTCCCGGCCGTCCAGCGGCGGGTACTCCGGCGCGGAGGTCGGAGGCCACGGCGAACCCGCGCCCGCCGTGGTGCCCGCCGCCTGCGGCACCGCCTGCGTCGGGGCGGACCCGCGGTACGGGTCGGACCCGCCCGGGGCGTCGTCGGCGCGGTAGGGGTCGTGGGCGTCCTGCGACGCCGCGCGCGCACCCGGCTGCCCCGCGTCGGGCTTCTCCCACCAGGCGCGCTGCTCCGCGCCCCGCTCCGCCTCGCTCATCGACCGTGCTCCCCTCGACCTGGTCCGCTCGACCGTCGACGCTAGCCGACGCGGACGGACCTCACGCCCCCTGCAGGGCCACACCGGTGACGCGGTGCACCGAGAAGGTGCGGACCGAGCGCTCGGCGCGGTCGAAGGCGGTGATGCGGCCGCCCTCGACGCCGATCGGCTCCACCAGGTGCCGGCGCGGCGAGCCGTCGGCGTCCACGTACCCCACCCACACCGCCCGCCGCTCCGCCGCCGCCCGGCGCAGCAGGTCCAGCGACGTGGCCGGGTCCAGGTGGCTCAGCGGCGGGGTGCCGGCGTGCTCGGCCCGGCGGCGCTCGCCCGCCTCGGTGTCCTCGTCCCCGGTGCGCAGCGAGCGCACCGCCGCGGACAGCAGCGCCGGCGACGGCGGGGGCGGCTCGCCGGTCACCGGCCGCGGCAGCGCGCGCGGACCGCTGCGCAGGGCCACCGCGCGGCGCACCACGAGCTCCCCGTCCGGCCCCTCCGCCGCCGGTGCGACCCCCGCGGCGCGCAGCGCCGACAGCACCTCGTCCGGCTCGGCGGCCGCGGCCAGCACCGTGGGTGCCAGCGAGCGCAGGCCCAGCTGCGCGCAGCGGCGGTCGGACAGCAGCTCGGCGAGCAGCGCGGGGTCCTCGGCGCGCACGTAGCTGCCGGCCCGGCCCACCCGCACCCGCCCGTGCCGGCGCGCCACGTCCCGCACCAGGTACTCCAGCGGCTGCGGCACCCCGGTGGCGGACACGTCCGCCAGGAAGCGCAGCGCGTCGTCGGCGGTCAGCCCCTCGTCCAGGCCGCGGCGCACGGTGGCGGCGTCGAAGCGGTAGACGGTGGCCCCGCCGCGGCTCTCCACCCGCGCCAGCGCCGCCAGCCGCTGCGCCAGGTGCACCTCCAGCGGCCCGGGCGCCACCGCCGTCAGGTCCGCCTGCAGCAGCACCTCGCCGACCGGTGCGGGCAGGGCCGCCGCCAGGGCCGCCGCCGCGGCGTCGTCGGCGGTGTCGGTGCCGTCGGCGGTGCCGGTGGGTCCGTCCCCGGTGCCGCCGTCCAGCAGGGCCCACCCGGCCGGTGACAGCGCGCCCGCCCCCAGCACGCCCAGCCAGCCGGCGTCGCGCAGCGTCCAGCGCACGAGGTCCTCGTGCAGCCGGCCGGTGCGGCGCGGGGCCTGCCAGCGCAACCGCGCCAGCAGGTCCTCGGCGTCCACCGCGCGGTCCCGCCCGGCCGCGGCGAGCTCCGCCAGCACCGCGCGCCGCACCGCCAGCACGGCCCCGCGGTCCAGGTCCGGGCCCAGGGCGTTGCGCGCCGAGCCCTTCGCGTCGCGGGTGCCGACCATCGCCGGCACCCGGGTGGACCCCAGCCACGCCCGGGCCAGCACCGGCCAGCGACCCGGCACGTCCAGCTCGCACCAGGCGTCGAAGGCCGGCGTGGGCAGCCAGCGCGGTTCGACCTCGGCGTCGTCGGCGACCAGGCCCGCCAGGCGCGCGACCTCCGCGACCAGCGCCGCGGTGGCGTCGTCGACCTCCAGGGAGCCCGCGGTGCGGCGCAGCTCGCGCACCCCCACCCCGCCCGCGCGCAGCACCGGCGGGGGAGCGGCGCCCCAGAGCCGGCCCAGCTCCTCCACCAGCCGGCACGCCTCGGCCGCGGCCTCCGCCGACGCCGCGGCGACCACCTGCGGGCGGCGCTGCTGCACGGCCGCCGCCGGTGGCTCGCGGTCGGGGGCGCGGTGCACCTTCCCGCCGCGCAGCGCCAGCCCCACCTCCCGGGGCAGGACCACCGTGCCGGGGCCGGAGACCGCGAGCAGCCCGTGCGCCAGCAGCCAGTCCACCGGGCCGGTGGCGCCGGCCGCGCGCACCTGCCGGTCGGCGCGCTCCACCGAACCCGTCGGCGGGCCCCAGGCGAGGCGGTCCAGCAGCGCCCGCACCCCCTCGGGCGCGCGGGTCAGCAGCGCCTCCAGGGTCGCCGGCGCCCCCAGGTGCTCCGCCAGCCGCGGCAGCGCCACCTCCGGGTCGTGGCTGACCGGCAGGTCGAGGTCCTCCAGCAGCTCCGCCAGCCGCTGCGGGGAGCGCCGCCCCAGGGCGTCGGCCAGGGGCGGGCCCAGCCCCGCCGGGTGCGGGCCCAGCAGGTCGCGCACGGCGTGCACGAGGTGCAGCCGGCGGTCCGGTCCCCACACCAGCGCCCGGGTGCGCAACCGCGTCAGGACGTCGTTCGCCCGCGCCCCCCACGCCCGCGACACGGCGGTGGCGCTGGTGGGCTCGGGCAGCACGGACAGCACCTCGGCCACCTGCAGGGCGGGGGTGTCCAGCGCGTCCAGCGCGCGCTGCACGCTGGCGCGGGTGGTGGCGCGGGTGGCCAGCGCCGTGGTGGACGAGGGCAGGGGGGTGGCCAGGTCGGGGCGGGCGGCGAGCAGGGCCTCCAGCTCGGCGTCGTCGCGGGCGCGCAGGTCCTCCGCGAGGGTGCGCGGGGTGCTGCGGGCGGCCGGGGGCACCGGCCGATCCTAGGTGTGCGCCCGCCGCGGCGCCTCAGCGCGCCGGCAGCCCCGGGGGCAGGCCGAAGTGCGCGAGCAGGCGGGTGTCCAGGAACGAGGTGATGCCGTGGATCCGCCCGCCGCGCAGCTCCAGCGCGTGGATGGCCCAGGGCCCGAGCGTCCCGTCCGCACCGCCCGGCTTGTACTGCGCGAAGGCGGGGGAGCCGTTGACGTCGACCCGCACGAGCCGTGAGCCGCGGCACGCGCGCCCGGGCCCCACCATCCACGCCACGACGTCCTGCGGCCCGGCCAGCCACATCTCGAACGGCGGCATGTTCTGCGTGACGTCCTCGGCCAGCAGCGCCACGAAGGCGTCCATGTCGTAGGACTCGAAGGCGCGCACGTAGCGCTCGAGCAGGTCGCGGTGCTCGGCGTCGAGGTCCGCGCCACCGGCGCCGGTGGCCGCGTCGAGGTCCACGTCGTGCCGGGCGGCCAGGGTGGCGCGGGCGCGCTGCAGGGCGCTGTTCACCGACGCGGTGGACGTCTCCAGCAGCCCGGCGACCTCCTCGGCCCGCCAGCGCAGCACGTCGCGCAGGACCAGCACCGCCCGCTGGCGCGGCGGCAGGTGCTGCAGGGCGGCGACGAACGCCAGGCGGATCGACTCGCGCGCCACCGCGACGTCGGCGGGGTCGCCGGCCTCGGGCAGCACCCGGGTGTCGACCATCGGCTCCAGCCAGGTGTCCTCCGGCTGCCGGGCCGCCAGCGAGGCCTGCACCGGCTCCCACGCCGAGGCGGACAGGTCCATCGGCCGGGCCCGCCGGCCGCGGGTCTCGATCGCCGTCAGGCACACGTTGGTGGCGATGCGGTACAGCCACGAGCGCAGCGACGAGCGGCCCTGGAAGCCGTCGACGCCCTTCCACGCGCGCAGCAGCGTCTCCTGCACGGCGTCCTCGGCGTCGAAGGCGGAGCCGAGCATCCGGTAGCAGTAGCCGGTCAGCTCGCGGCGGTGCTGGGCGAGCCGGGGCTCGAGGTCGGCGGCCGGGTCGGCGGCCGGGTCGGCGGCCGGGTCGGCGGCGGGCCGGGGGGCGGGTTCGTCGGGGCGGTCGACGGCGTGCTCGACCGCGCGGTCCGGGGCGGCGGGGGCGGGGATCGTCACGCGGCACACACAAGCACGCGGGACCGACAGGACGGGAGGGGATCTGTGAGATCGCTCACGACCGGGCCGCGGGCGGGCCGTTCCCACAGGGAAGGGGGCTACGTTCCCCCGCACCGACCGAGTGCTCGGTCGGTCGGGTGACGCAGCCGTCGCCCGCGAGCTCGAGGAGGCGCTGTGGCCCTGTCGAACGCACCCCGCACCCCGGTGGCCGCCGGGGTGCCGATCCCGCCCGGCGACGGGCCGAAGGCGTCGCGCACGTTCGTGGTGACGCTGACCCTGGCCCAGTTCGGGCTGTTCCTGGCCCTGCTGGCGCCCGTCATGGTGACCATGCAGCTGAAGGCCTCCCAGCTGGACCCGGTGAACCCGGCGGCCGTCATCGGCGCGGTCCTGCCGTGGGGAGCCCTCGGCGCGTTCATCGCCAACCCGCTGTTCGGGATGCTCAGCGACCGCACCCGCAGCCGCTTCGGCCGCCGCCGCCCCTGGATCCTCGGCGGTGCCCTCGTCTTCACCGCGGCGCTGGTCTGGGTGGCCGCCGCCCCCAGCGTCCTGCAGCTGGGCGTCGCCTGGTTCGTCGCGCAGGTCGCCGCCAACGCGGTGCTCGCCTGCCTCATCGCCGCCGTCGCCGACCAGGTGCCCGAGGACCGGCGCGGCGCCGTCTCCTCGTGGGTGGGCATCGCGCAGAACGCCAGCGTCCTGCTCGCGTTCGTCGTCGCCGTGCAGTTCACCTTCAGCATGTGGCCGCTGTTCCTGGTGCCGGCCGCGATCGGCCTGGTCACGGTGCTCGTGTTCGTCGCCCGGCTGGACGACACCCCGCACCCCGAACCCCGCGAGCCGTTCGACCTGAAGGCCTTCGCCCGCACCTTCTACACCAGCCCGCGGAAGAACCCCGACTTCGCGCTCGCCTGGTGGTCGCGCTTCTTCATCATCTTCGGCTCCTTCATGTTCACCACGGTGCGGGTGCTGTACCTGCAGCACTCCTTCGCGCTGGACGCCGGCGGCGCCACCGTCGTCGCGCTGGTCGGCGTCGCCGTCTACACCGCCGCGCTCGTCGTGGCCGCCCGCCTCGCGGGGTGGGCCTCCGACCGCCTCGGGCGGCGCAAGGTGTTCGTGGCCCTGTCGACCGTGCTGTTCGCGGTGGGCCTGGTGATGCTCGCCCACGTGCAGACCCCCGGCGGCTTCTACCTCGCCGAGGTCGTCATGGGCCTGGCCTACGGCGTGTACCTGGCCGTCGACACCGCCCTGGTCATCGACGTGCTGCCCTCGCCCGAGGAGGCCGGCAAGGACCTCGGCGTGCTCAACATGGCCAACGCCCTGCCGCAGAGCCTGGCGCCGGCCGCGACCGCCGCCCTGCTCGCCGTCGGCAGCGCCACGAGCGAGAACTACGGCCTGATGCTGTGGGTCGCGGGTGTCGTCACCGTCCTGGGCGCCGTGGCGATCATGTTCGTCCGCAAGGTCCGGTGAGCCCGGTGGCGGTGCAGACTGCTGCCGTGAGCACCGCCCCCACGGCCCCCGCCGCCGCCCGCGAGCGCGCCCTGGACGTCGCGCTGGAGCTGTTCGGGGCCCGCGGGTACCGCGGGACCCCCATCGCCCTGGTGGCGCAGCGGGCCGGGCTGAGCCAGTCCGGCCTGCTGCACCACTTCCCGACGAAGGCGACCCTGCTGACCGCCGCCCTCGCGCACCGAGACGCCCGCACCACCCCGGTGATCGTCGGGCGGGGGGAGGCGATCGGGTGGGCGGCGTTCGAGGGGCTGGAGCGCCTCGTGGTCGCCAACGCCCGCGACCGCGAGTGGGTGGAGCTGTTCGTGACGATCTCCGCGGAGGCCGTGGACCCCGCGCACCCCGCGCACGAGTGGGCCCGCGAGCACTACTCGGGCATCACGTCGTGGATCGCCGCGGCCCTGCGCGCCGGGGTGGACGCCGGCGAGGTCTCGCCCGAGGCCGACGTGGACGCGATCACCGCCGCCACCGTCGCCGTCCTCGACGGCCTGCAGGTGCAGTGGCTGCACTCCGGCGAGCCGGTGGGCACCGCGATGGTCGCCGCGTTCCGGGCCTTCAGCGAGTCGCTGCGGGCCCGCTGGGGCACCGCCGGCTGAACCCCGCCCGCACGGGCCCACGGCCCCGCCCCGTCCCCGGGGCGGGGCCGTGCGCGCGTCAGCCCGCGGCGGCCGGCGCCACCGAGGCCATCGACGCGGGCAGGTCCTCGGCGTGCAGCACCAGCAGCCGCCGGGTCGCCCGGGTGAGCGCCACGTACAGGTCGTTGGCGCCGCGCGGGCGGCGCAGCACCGCCGCCGGCTCCACCAGCACCACCACGTCGAACTCCAGCCCCTTGGCCCGGTGCACGTCCAGGACGCTGACCTCGGCGTCCAGGTCGTCGGGGGAGGCGGCCACCGCCCCCGGCCCCAGCACCTGCGCCACCGCGGCGCGCAGCGCGTCCGAGCCCAGCGGCCCGTCCTCGCCGGCGGTCAGCACCGCCACCCGGCCCTCGTCCAGCTCACCCAGCACCCGGCGCACCTGCGCGGCGGCGCCCGCGGTGTCCCGCGGGCCGGCCAGGCGCACCGCCGCGGGGTCCGCGTCCCCCTCGCGCACCGGCGTCGGCGGCTTCGCGTCGATCCCCGCGGCCAGCAGCACGTCCGCCGCGACCCGGGCGATGCGCGCCGGGGTGCGGTAGTTGACGGTCAGCTCCTCCAGGCGCCAGCGGTCGTCCACCACCGGCTTGAGCGCCTCCGCCCAGCTGCGCGCCCCGGCGGGGTTGGACGTCTGCGCGACGTCGCCCACCAGGGTCATCGAGCGCGCCGGGCAGCGCCGCTCCACCAGCCGCCACGCCATCGCGGACAGCTCCTGCGCCTCGTCGACCACGACGTGCCCGTACGCCCACGTGCGGTCCGCGGCGGCGCGCTCGGCCACCGTGCCCGACGGCCCGCCCGTGGCGAAGCGGTCGGCCAGCAGCTCGGGGGTCACGAGCGTGTCGCCCACCCCCGAGGCCTCGAAGGCCTCCAGCACCTCGCGGGCGTGCGCCAGCTGCTCCTCGCGCTCGGCGTCGCGCGCCTGCGCGGCGCGGTTCTCCTCCAGCGGCCCCAGCAGCTCGGCCAGCTCGTCCAGCAGCGGCACGTCCGCCTCGCTCCACGCCTCCGGCTGGTCGCGGTGCAGCGCCTCGCGGTCCGCCCGGGACAGCTGCGGCGCCGCCCGGCGCAGCTGCTCGGGGTTCCGGTACAGCCCCGCGAGCACCTTCTGCGGCGTCAGGGGCATCCAGCACAGGTTCACCTCGCGGCGCACGTCGACCGACTCGCGCAGCTCGGTGAGCAGGTCCTCGCGCTCCTCGCCCAGGTCCACCCCGCGCCCGCGCGCCAGCTGCTGCACGAGCCCGTTCAGCACCTCGCGCACGAAGGTCACGCGGGCGGCGTTGTGCGGCTTGCGGCTGCGCCGGGCGCGCGTGCGGGCCGACAGGACCGCCTCCGGCCGCAGCAGCACCGGTGTGCCGTCCAGGTCGAAGCGGATCGCCCGCTCCGGCACCCGCTGGCGCGCGGCCACGGCGGCGGCCAGCACGTCCACCATCACCGGCGAGCCCTTCACCCGCGCCGCGCGCGGGGAGTCGGCCCCGCGGGCGCTCACGCCGGGGAACATCTCACCCAGCGTCATCGTCACCACGCCCGTCTCGCCCAGCGCCGGCAGCACCTGCTCCACGTAGCGCAGGAACACCGGGCTGGGGCCCAGCAGCAGCACGCCGCTGCGCGCCAGCCGGTCGCGGTGCGTGTAGAGCAGGTAGGCGGTGCGGTGCAGCGCCACCGCCGTCTTGCCCGTGCCCGGGCCGCCCTGCACGACGAGCACGCCGCGCTCGGAGGCGCGGATCACCCGGTCCTGCTCGGCCTGGATGGTGGCCACGATGTCGCCCATGCGCCCGGTGCGCGGCGCGGTGACCGCGGCCAGCAGCGCCGCGTCGCCGGTGGTGCGCTCGCCGTCGGCGGCCACCAGCACCTCGTCGTCCACCGCGGTGACGTGCCGGCCCTCGGTCAGCAGGTGCCGGCGGCGCACCACGTCGCGCGGGGCGGCGGCGGTGGCCTGGTAGAAGTCCTGCGCGGCGGGCGCGCGCCAGTCGACCAGCAGCTGCTCGCCGCGCTCGTCGGCCAGCCCGAGGCGGCCCACGTAGCGGCGCGGGTCCTCGGTGCCCTCCCGCAGGTCGAGGCGGCCGAAGCACAACCGGTTCTCCACCGACCACAGCTGGGCCAGGCGGTCCTCGTACAGGGTGGCGAACGCGTCGCGCTCGAAGCGGTTCTGGTGCGTGCCGGTGGCGCGGGTGCGCCGCACCGCGGCCAGCTGGGCGGCGGTCTGCTCGCGCAGCTCGTCCAGGCGCGCGTACAGCAGCCCCACGCGGGCGTCCTCGTGGGCGACCTCCTCGGCCGCGCGCTCCCCGGGAGCGCCGCCGCTGGCTGCGCTGCCGTTCGCTGCGCTGGTCCCGCGCACCCCGGGGCGATCGGTGGACTGGCTCACTCGGCGGTCTCTCCTGACGCGCGTGCCTGGATCGCGGACCCCGAGAGCCTAGGCCCGCGGGCCGGCCGGCGGGCACACCGGTCACCCGCCCGGGCACGTGCCCGGGCGCCGGTCAGCGCCGCCGCAGCAGCCCGGCCAGGAACGCGGCCTGGCCCACGTGCTCCAGGTCGTCGTCCAGCACGCTCACCAGCCGCACCCCCAGCGTCACCGGCGGGTCGTAGGAGTCGTCCACGACGCGGTCCAGGTCGGCGTCGGTGAGGGTGCGCAGGTACCGCTCGGTGCGCTCGTGCACCGCGTCGACGTAGCCGCCGAGCAGGTCGGCGCCCGCCCGCACGCTGCCGACCTGCTCGGCGCTGAAGCCGTAACCGGTCTCGTCGTCGCCGAAGGGCAGGTCGAAGCGCCGCGCCCACCCCTGCGCGGTCCAGGCCTGCTCGGTGCCGGCGACCTCGCTGACGTGGTCGTCCTGCACGCGGGCCAGGTGCCACAGCAGCCAGGCGACCGTGTTGGTGCCCGGGGCCGCCCGGGCGGTCAGCGCCTCCTCGTCGCAGCCGTCCAGGACGGCGTGCACGGCGGGCGGGATGCGGCCGAAGCCGTCGAGCAGGAGGTCCTTGGCGTCCACGCCCCCTGCCTAGTCCCCGTCGCGCCGCCGCGCACGCCGGGACGTCAGCGCAGCCAGCGCCGCAGCTTGCGCGAGGACGCCGCCTCCCACGCGGCGTCCACGGCCTCGCGGCTGGCGGCGGCGCGCCCCACCTCGGCCGCGTACAGGCGCCCGCACGTGAACGCCAGGGCCTGCGGGTCGCGACCGGCGAGGCGGTGCAGCACCTCGCGCACGACGACGGAGTCCTGGTGCTCGCCCAGCACCTCCTGCAGCCCCTCCACGGCCTTCGCGTACGCCTTGGCCTCCTCGCCCCACACCGGCACGAGCGACTCCCCGGCGTAGCGGGCCTCCTTGGCGCGCTTGCGGGCGTCGTGGAACAGGTGGTCGGCCTCGACGGCGGGCACCGCCGGGTCGGCGTCGGCCGCGTAGGCGGCGCGCACGCGCTTGCGCAGCTTGCGGTCGGTGGCGCGCACCATCCCCGGCAGCACGTCCTTCGCCTTCTCCAGCGCCAGGGGCGAGAACGGCGGGCCGTCCAGCGGCGCGGCGACGAGCTCCTCCAGGCGGGCCAGCAGCGCGGCGTACCGCTCGCCGTCCAGGGCGCGCAGCAGCTCGTCGTGCGCGGCGCGGTAGTCGGCCTCCAGCACCTCGCGCAGCGCGGTCGCGGTCGCGGCGGGGTCCTCGCCCTCGACGGGGTCCAGCTCGCCGACGGCGGCGACCAGCCGGTCGCGCATGACCTCCGCGTCGCGGGCGCCGCCCAGCTCGTCGGCCAGCCAGGACAGCTCCTCGCGCAGCGCCTCGGGCACCCCCTCGGCGAACAGCGGCCGGTACGTCTTCAGGGCGCTGCGCAGCCGCCGGGTGGCCACGCGCACCTTGTGCACGCTGTCCGGCTCGTCCAGGCGCACCATCGGGTCGCCGGAGACGATCACCGACACCTGCGCCGCCAGGTGGGCGCCGACGACCGCGCCGGCGGCCGAGCCCCGCTTCAGGGGGGCGGCGGCCGGGGCCGCGGGGGGCGTGCCCAGGGCGCGGGCCAGCTTCGAGCCGTGCGGGGCCTCGACCACCCCGTGCGCGCGCAGCTGCGCGTCGAGGTCCGACAGGAGCTGGCGGTCGCCCTCGACCAGCTCCACCTCCAGCTCCCGCCAGGTCTCCGGCGCGGGCGCCGGGCCCTCCGTGAGCAGCCTGCGCGCCTGGACCCGGTCGTCGGCGACCTCGGCCAGGACCCGCCCGCCGGTGTCGACGACGTGCCGCACGGTGCGCAGGGTGATCAGGCGCGCCACGGGGACCAGCGGCTCACCCCGGGTCAGGGACGACACCAGCCGCTGCAGCTCCCGGGGGACCCCCCGGGCGGAACGGCCCGGGGGCAGGCGCACCTCCCGGCGCGCGCCGGCCAGCGGCAGCTTCAGGTGCCAGCCGGCGTCCTCACCGCCGGTGCGCCGGCGCAGCGTGACGCGGGCCGCGGCCAGGCGCTGCCCCGGGGTGTCGAAGTAGACGGCCTCCAGGCGGTCGGTGCGGGCCTCGCCGTCCAGCCCCTCCAGCTCCGGCAGCACGAAGTCCTCGCCGACGGCGTACTTGAGCTCGACCTCGTCGTGGGTGGTGGCGTCCCGTGCGGTTCCAGGCATCCCATTGATCTACACGCCGCGGCGGCCCCGCGCACGCCGGGCCGGGGCGTTGCGCCACACGGGGGACACCCCGTTTCACCGGGTGCCGCCGCCGCGATGAGCAGCACGTGAACCAGACCGCAGCCCTCGAGGAGTGGTGGGCCTCCCTCGGCGAGGACCGTCGCCGCGAAGCCCTCGCCATCGAACCCGGCGACTTCCTGTCCGAGGTCGTCGCCCTGGACCTCATGCTGTACGGGGTGCACGTGCCCGACGTGGCCGTCGCCTGGGACGTGGAGGGCGTGCTCGCCCGGGTGACCGTGCACGTGCAGCCGGCGGTGCTCACCGAGTTCCTCGCCGGGGTGCGCGCCCCCCGCTGAGCGCGGTCGGCCGCCGCCCCGGGGTCCGCTACCCGGCGATGACGTACAGCAGCCGGTCGCCGGCGCGCAGCTGCGCCACCTCGGGGTCGCCGAACCGGTGCGGGTGCCCGTCGCGCACGACGGCCAGCACCGGCACGGAGAACGACTCCGGCGAGCGGCCCACCTCCGCGGCGCTCACCTCCCGCTCGGCGAGGTCCAGGCCGGTGCCGAAGGAGACCAGGTCCTCCACCACGTCGACCGCGGCGGGGCTGTCGGCGGCCATGCCCAGCAGCCGCCCGGCCGTCTCGGAGGAGACCACCACCGAGCTCGCGCCGCTCTCGCGCAGCAGCTCGGCGTGCTCGGCCTCACGGGCGGCCGCCACCACGGCGACCTTCGGGTTCAGGCGCCGGGCCGCGAGGGTGGCGAGGATCGCGGTGTCGTCGCGGTCGAGGGCCACCACGACGCGGGCGGCGCGCTCGACGAGCGCGGCGCGGAAGGTGGCCGAGCGGGTCGCGTCGCCGGTGATGGAGAGGTACCCCTCCTGGGCGGCGTCCGCGGTCGCCCGCGGGTCGCTGTCGACCACGACCAGGTGCTCCTGGGGGTGGCCGTGCAGGCGCAGTTGGCGCACCGCGCTGCGCCCCTTCGTGCCGTACCCCAGGACGACGACGTGGTCACGCATGCGGGCCCTCCGGCGGGCGAGTCGGATCTCGGTTCGCGAGCGCTCGGTGAGCGCCTGGATGGTGGTGCCGACCAGCACGATGACGAACATGATCCGCATCGGCGTCACCACGAAGGTGTTGAGCAGCCGGGCGCTGGGCGTGATCGGGACGATGTCGCCGTAGCCGGTCGTCGTCAGGGTGACGGTCGTGTAGTAGAGCGCGTCGAGGACGGACACCTCGCCGTCCAGGCTGTCGGTGTAGTCGCCGCGCTCGAACACCACCATGCCCCAGGCCACCAGGACGAGGGCGACCGCGATGCCGAGGCGGACGGCGATCGCGCGCAGCGGCGACAGGCGCCGCCCCTTGGGCAGGCGCGTCCTCACGTCGGGTTCGTGCACGTCCCCTGCCTACCGTGCTCGGGCCGAGGGCGCCCTCCCGGCGCGCCGCGCGGTGACGCAGCCGTGCCCCGCCGGTGGCACCGCGGGCGGGGCGCGGCTGCGTCACCCGGTGTGCCCGGGCCCGCGGGGCGTCACTGCCCCAGGACGGCGTTCATGTTCGCGGCGAACTCCTCCGGGGTGATGGAGAGCTGGAAGAGCTGCTCGATGTTGGTCAGCAGCTCCTCGGCCGCGGTGGGGCTCAGCGCCTGGTCCCAGGACTGCCCGAAGAAGGCGGCGTCGCTGACGGTGCCGTAGACGAACTCCATCCACTCGGGGTCGGCGGCCTGGCCCAGCTGGTCCTCCACGCCCTTGACGACCGGGACCTCGCCGGCGTCGGTGATGAACGCGGTGACGACCTCGTCGGTCATGAGGCCCTCGGCGAAGAACGTCTTGGCCAGCTCCTTCTGCTCGTCCGTGGCGGAGGAGGAGAGGTAGAAGTACTGCGCCGGGTTGCCCACGGAGTTGCTGGGGTCGCCCTTGCCGCCGGCGACGGCGGGGAAGTTCGCGTACCCCAGGTGCCCGCCGGTGACGAAGTCGCCGCCGTCGGCCTTCATGGACCCGTAGGTCCACGTGCCGTGCAGCATCATGGCGGCCTTGTCGGTGTAGAGCAGGGCCTGGTCGGCGTTCTGGTCGGCGACGACGGAGTTGAAGCCCGTGATGAAGCCGTCGGCGCGCACCAGGTCCTGAGCCATCGTCAGCGCCTTGATCGCGTCCGGGTTCGACCAGGCCTCCGGCTCGCCGTCGTAGATGGCCTGGAACACCTCGGGGCCGCCGACGCGGTCGAAGAGGAACTCCAGCCACATCATCGTGGTCCAGCGGGACTGCCCGGCCAGCGAGATCGGCGCGATGCCCGCCGCGTTGAACGTCCCCGTCAGGGCCATCACGTCGTCCCAGGTCTGCGGGGGCTGCGCGCCGACCTGCTCGAAGAGGCGCTTGTTGTAGAAGAGGACGATCGGCTGGACCGTCTCGTTGGGCATCGCGTAGATCCGGCCGTCGACGGTCGCGGCGGGCCAGGTGGTGTCGAGCAGGCGGTCCTTGACCTCGGGGTTCTCCGCCAGCCAGTCCGTGAGGTCCTCGATCTGCCCCGCCCGGGCGAAGTCGCGCATGCCGCCGCCGCCCCAGCCGTAGATGATGGTGGGCGCCTGGTTCGCGCCGACCGCGGTGCGGATCTTGGACTTGTAGGCGTCGTTCTCGAACGCGGTGTGGGCGAGGTCGCCCTCGGAGCTCTCGTTGAAGGCCTCGACGTAGGCGTCGCGGATGCTCTCCTTCGGCTCGCCGGTGAGGTACCAGATGCTCGCGCCCCCCTCGGCGGCCTGGCCGGGCCCGGAGGAACCGCCGCAGGCGGTCAGCGCGGTCGCCGTGAGCGGCGCGCCCAGCGCCGCGGCGAGGAGGGAGCGGCGGGTGGTGGTGCGGTCCACGGTGGTCTCCTGTCCGACGAGCCGCGACGGTGCGGCATCGAGGCGAAGCTTCGGCCCGGGAGCGCTCGACCACTCCGCGTCGAGGTGGTGCGAGCGCTCTCAGCAGGGACGCTAGCGGCTTCCGGACCAGGACGGGAGGGGTTCCGGAACCTCGTTGCCGGAAAGTTCCCGGACGAGGTCAGCCGGCCGCGTCGGTCGCCACGACCTCCGCGTACGCCGGCGGGTCCTCGACCAGACCGCTGGTGCGGTGGAAGTCGGCCGACTCCTGGTAAGCGGCCTCGGTGACCTCCGGGCTCGAGGGGATCTCCGCCTGCAGCACGGGCACCAGCGCGTCGACGGTGGCCGGTTCCAGGGCGCCCAGGTAGCCGCTGAGCAGTTCCCGCACCTGCGCCGGGTCGCCGGCGATGGTCTCCTCGGCGCGCGCGATCGCGCGCAGGAACGCGGCGACCGCCTCGGGCTTGCGGTCCAGCACGCCCTGCGTGGTGAACAGCGCCCCGTGCACGGGGTCCTGCAGCGCGGGCACGTCGCCCCGGGCGGGGGAGATGAGGATGGTGCCCACGCCGGTGGCCTCCGCCTGCTGGCCGACGGGCTGGAAGAACGACAGGGCGTCGACCCGCCCCGCCTCCAGCGCGCCGATCGCCGCGGACGGGTCGGCGCCCAGGTTGACCAGGACCGCGTCGGTGGCGGGGTCCATCCCGTTCGTCGTGAACAGGTAGGTCAGCAGGGCCTCGGTGCCGCTGCCGGGGCCGGTCATGCCGATGTTGCGCCCGCGCAGCGCCTGGACCTTCTCCTCCAGGGGGGCGTCGGCGGAGACCTGCAGGGAGTTCCCGGCGATGACGTCGACGTAGTAGGCGTTCACCAGGCTGCCCACGACGCGCGCGTCCGGGTTGTTGCCGTACAGGTTGAAGGCGTCGGTCATGACGCCGGCGGCGACGTCGATGCTGCCGGACTGCACCGCCGCCGCGAGCTTGGCGCCGGTGCCCAGCCGCGGGCGGTCGCCCAGGGTCAGGCCCTCGTCGGTGAAGTACCCCTGGTCCTCGGCCACGAACAACGGGAAGAAGGCGACGGAGTCGCTGATCTGCCCGACGGCCAGCGTCATCGCGTCCTCGCCCGTGGCCGGGGTGGTGTCCGCGTCGTTGGCGCACCCGGCCAGGAGGGCGGCGGCCGAGGCGCCCAGCACGAGGCGGCGGGTGGGCGGGTGGGACCTGCTCATGGTGTCTCCTTCGACGGGGCGAGCGGGGGTGGTGCGGGGTGGCGCGGGGTGGTGCTCAGTCGTCCCCGAGGGGCTTCCAGCGGTTCGCCCGGCGGCCGAGCAGGCCGACGAGGGTGTTCAGCACCGCGGCCACGACGCTCAGCACGATGAGCGTGGCGAACACTCCGTCGGTGTCGAACTGGGCGGAGGAGGCGCTGATGAGGTAGCCCAGCCCCCGGTTGGAGGCGACGAGCTCACCGATCACCGCGCCGATCAGGGCGTAGGGGATGGAGACGCGCAGCCCGGTGATCAGTCCCGTCAGCGACGCGGGCAGCACCACCTTGAGGGCCACGTCGCGGCGGTTCCCGCCCATCAGCCGCACGGCGTCGATCAGCGCCCGGTCGACCTCGTGGACCCCGGCCGCGGTGTTCAGGAACACGAGGAAGAACACGGTGACCGCCGCCAGCAGCACCTTCATCTCCGTGCCGATGCCGAACCACACGATGAACAGCGGCGCCAGGGCCACCTTGGGGATCGAGTACAGCGCCATGAGGTAGGGGTCCAGGACCTCCCACAGCGTGCGCACCGGCGCGATGAGGTAGGCCAGCAGGGCACCGGTGCCGGCGCCGAGGAGGAACCCCAGCACGATCTCCTGCACGGTGATCCAGGTGTTCGTCCACAGCGTGCCGTCGACGGTCCACTCCACCAGGCGTTCGGCGATGGCCAGCGGGGCGCTGACGACCGTCGCGTCCAGGACCGGGCCGGACAGCAGCTGCCAGGCCACGAGGAACACGACCAGGACCGCGGCCCGGGCGCCCCACACGACGGAGGTGCGGCCGTGCCGGGTCCGCCACCCGCGCTGCGACTCCACGCGCAGCGGCCCGGCGAGGTCGCCCGCGCCGGGACCCGACAACGGTGCGGTGGTGCTCACCGTGCTCCCTCCTTCAGGGCCGCCGACAGGGCCCGGTGCAGTTCGACGAAGCGGGGCTCGACCCGCACCTCGTCGGGGTCGCGCGGTCGCGGCAGGTCCACCTGCTGGTCCAGGACGATGCGCCCGGCCAGGCCGAGCACCACGACCCGGTCGGCCAGCACGAGCGCCTCCTCGATGTCGTGGGTGACGAACACGACGGTGCGCCCGCTGCCCGACCACAGGCGCAGCAGCTCCGCCTGCAGCTCGGTGCGCAGCTGCGCGTCCAGCGCGCCGAACGGCTCGTCCAGCAGCAGGGTCTCCGGATCGGCGCACAGCATCCGCGCCAGGCTGGCGCGCCGGCGCATCCCCCCCGACAGCTCGCGGGGGTAGTGGTTCTCGAAGCCGCCGAGCCCGACGGTGCGGATGAGCTCCTCCGCCTTGGCGCGGCGCTCGGCGCGGGGCTGCCCGGCGATCTCCCGGGGCATCTCCACGTTGCGCACCACGTCGCGCCACGGCATGAGCGTGTCGTGCTGGGTGAGGTAGCCGACCTGCGTGCGGGGGCCCTCGACGGGTTCGCCCCGGTAGGTGATGCGCCCGGCGGTGGGCCGGGTCAGCCCGGCCAGCAGGTTCAGCAGCGTCGACTTGCCGCACCCGCTGCGGCCCAGCAGCACCACGAAACTGCCCCGCTGCACCTGCAGGTCCACGTCGCGCAGGGCGACGAGGGCCTCGTCGCCCTTGACGAAGTGCTTGGACAGGCCCTGCACGCCGAGCACGACGTCCTCGTCCGTGCGCGCGGCGGCGGCGGCGGTCACGGTGAACCCACCGCCCCGTCCTGAGCGGAGGAGGGCGCGCCGATGCGGCGCGAGTTCGTCACCGCCATCGTGACGACCTCGTCCTCGGAGAAGCCCGCCGCCAGGAACGCGTCGGCCATGAGCGCCAGGCCGTCCTCGACGGGGGGGTTGAACGGCTGCCCCAGGTCGGAGGACAGCAGGGAGTGCTCGGGGCCGACGGCGCGCACGTGCTCGAACAGCAGGTCCCAGCTGACCTTGCCGGTGTGCGGGGTGGTGAAGCACCGCTCCAGCAGGGCGCCGCGCCCGGCGAGGTGGCGCTGCACGTCGGCCGGCAGCTGCTGGGAGGTGAACTCCGGGTGGGTGACGACGATGCGCTGCACGCCCGTCTCGGCGGCGGCGTCGACCACGGCGACGATCTCCGGTCCGCTGAGGTGGCCGGTGGCCAGGACGAGGTCGTGGTCGGCCATGACGGTGAGGACCTCGCGCACGGCCGGCAGCACCCGCCCGTCGGCGTCGACGACCTCCACGGGCGGGGACACCACGCCCTTGGCGGCGAGGTCGTCCTGCACCTGCGCCCACATGGGCGGGGTGGCGCCGGGGGGCGCGGCGGCCCGGCTGCGGCGCTGGTTGGCGCTGTCGACGGTGGGGAACCAGACGATCCGGGCGCCCTGGCGCCCGGCGATCTCCACGGCGACGGGGTTGAGCCCGCCGACCGAGCCGTTGAGGGTGACGGCGCCGAGCGCGTCGGTGCCGGGCACGGCCTTGCGC
Organism: Kineococcus arenarius subsp. arenarius; assembly: GCF_050871845.1. NCBI lineage: Bacteria > Bacillati > Actinomycetota > Actinomycetes > Kineosporiales > Kineosporiaceae > Kineococcus > Kineococcus arenarius. The sequence goes on along the minus strand of NZ_JBJLSE010000015.1, from coordinate 40,316 downwards.
ACCACGGCCGCCCGCTCGGCGGTGGGGACGTAGTGGGACTTCAGCACGAAACCCGCCATGCCGACGTCCGCGAACCGCCGCGCGAGGTCGAGGTCGTCGATGCGCCGGCGCATGACGTCGGGGGCGACGTGGACGTGGGTGTCGTAGGCGCCGCGGACCAGTTCGCGCGCCCGCGGGGAGGGCTGGGGGTGCTGGTCGGGGTCGTGCTCGGCGGTTGCGGGTGACGTCTGCGTCACGGACTCTCCTGGAGCGGTCGTGGTGCGCGGCTGCGGTGCCTGCGGCGGCGGGCGGTCTCCTGCGACCGCGGGCAGCCGGTGCCGGGCGGTCCGGGCTGACGACGAGACTGTCGACAATCCTGGCGACGATGTCAAGGACCGGACCCGGCCGGTCGCCGGGTGGCGGAGCCCCGCGCCGCTGCGCTCAGGGCTGGCGGCGCTCCGTGCGCCAGGCCGCCGCGTCGTCCAGGGCGGCGGGGGAGCCGTCGCGGCTGAGCAGGACGAGCCGGTCGTGCAGGCGCGAGGTGCGGCCCTGCCAGAACTCCACCTCGTGCGCGCGCACGAGGTAGCCGCCCCAGTGCGGCGGGGCGGGCACGTCGTCGGCCGAGCCGGTGTTCGGGAAGCGCCGGCGCAGCTCGGCCTCGCGCTCGCGCAGCTCGGCGGGCGAGGTGATCGGCCGGGACTGCTCGCTGGCCCACGCGCCGATGCGCGAGCCGTAGGGGCGCGAGGCGAAGTAGGCCTCGGTCTCGGCGCGCGGGAGCACCTCGGCGGTGCCGCGCACCGCCACCTGGCGGTGGGTGCCGTGCCAGACGAGCAGCAGCGCCACCCGCGGGTCGTGGGCGATCGCCAGCGCCTTGCGCGAGCGCTGGTTGGTGAACAGGACGAACCCGCGCCCGTCGACGCCCTTGAGCAGCACGGTGCGCGAGGAGACCCCGTCGGGGCCGTGGGTCGACAGGGCCATCGCGTTGGGTTCCGGTTCGCCGGAGGCGACGGCTGCGGAGTACCAGCGCTCGAACTGGGCCAGGGGGTGGGCGGCCAGGTCGTCCTCGTCGAACGAGCGCTCGCCGTAGTCGACGCGGCGCCGGGCGGGGTCCTCCACGGGATTCACCCTAGGGCGGTGGGGACCCCGCGGCCCCGGGTGCCGGTGCGCTCGCGCTTCGGCCACAGCGTGTAGCTCACGGCCCACAGCAGGTCCACGGCGCAGATCACCCCGAGCAGCGGGAGCACGCCCAGCAGGGCCTCGGTGCGCCGGGGGGCGCCCACGAGCGCGACCAGGCCCAGGACGATCCCGGCGGCGATCCCGGCGGCGAGCAGGGTGCGCGCCACGTCCGCCCAGCACGCCCGCGCGTAGGCCCGCCCGGTGGGCTTCACCGGGGCCGGCCCGCCGGCGAAGCGGTGCGCGAACCGCACGTCGGCCCAGTGCACGAGGCGGTGCCCGTAGGCGACGGACACCCCGATGTACACGGCCGCCAGGCCGTGGTGCCAGGTGGCGACGGCACCGCCGCGCAGGTGCACCGCGGTGGCGGCGAGCAGCACGAGGTCGAGCACGGGCGCCAGGGCGAGCAGGACCAGGCCCGCCCGGGGTGCGCGCAGCGGGTAGCGGGCGGTGAGCCCCGCGAGGACGGCGATCCAGAAACCCGCCTCGCAGGCGGCGATGAGGGCGAGCACGGGAACCTCCGGGACTCTTGCTAATACGGCTGTGTCACCAAAGAATTTAACACGACTGTGTACGCTCCGGGGGTGCCGAAGCTCATCGACCACGCCGCCCGCGAGGTGCAGATCGCCGAGGCCGCCTGGCGCGTGGCAGTGCGCGACGGCGTGCGCGCGGTGTCCGTGCGCTCCGTCGCCACGGAGGCGGGGCTCGCCACCGCCTCGCTGCGGCGCGCGTTCCCCACCCAGAACGCCCTGCTCGCCTACTGCCTGGAGCTCGCCGGCCGGCGCGTGCGCGAGCGCACCGCCGCCGCCGCGGCGGGCCTGGCCCCGCGCGAGGCCGCCCGGGCCGTGCTGCGCCAGCTGCTGCCCCTGGACGCCGAGCGCCGCCTGGAGATGGAGGTGTTCCTGCTCATCGGCGCCCTGGCGCTCACCGACGCCGACCTGCGCCCCGGCTACGACGCCGCCCACGCCGAGCTCGCCGTCGGCTGCCGCGGGATCGTGCTCGCCCTCGAGCAGGTGGGCCAGGCACGTGCCGGGCTGGACCCGGACATGGAGGCCGCCCGCCTGCACGCCCTCGTCGACGGCCTGGCCCTGCACCTGCTGCGCCTGCCCGAAGGCGAGGACACCGCCTGGGCCGAGGCGGTCCTGGACGCGCACCTGGACTCCCTGCGCTGACCGCCCGGACCGGGGACCCGCGGGCCCCGGCCGCCGAGGTGCCGCCCCCGCGCCCTCGCCGTAGCGTGGCCGACCGTGGACGTGACGCAGAAGGCACGCGAGGTGGTCGCCTCGGCCGTGGGCGCCGCCGCCAAGGTCCTGCCCGGTTCGCGGCCCGGTGCGCAGCCGGCCCGCCAGACCCTGACCGTCGGCCGCCCCACCGCGGACGTGCTGGCCGCCTGGCGGGACCCGCAGGTGGTCTCGCGGCTGCTGGGCGACCTCGGCCGCGTCGAGGCCGGCGCCCCCGGCCGCTGGACGTTCTCGCTCACCGCCGGGGGCGGCACGAGCGTGGAGGCCGAGCTCACCGACGGGCCGGACGTCGTGGAGTTCCACCGCCCCGGCGAGCAGGGCCCGGACGGCGCCCTGCTGCGCGTGAGCACCCGCCCCGCGCCGCGGGAGCTGGGCACCGAGGTGACCTGCGAGGTCGCGCCGGAGCTGAGCGCCGGGGTCGGCGCGGTGCCGTTCACCCTGCTGTACCGGTTGCGGGCCCTGCTGGTGACGGGGGAGATCCCCACCCTGGGACCGCAGCCCGCCGCCCGGGAGGAGGAGCGCTGATGCGTGCGCTGGTGTGGAACGGCGTGAACGACCTGGCCGTGGAGACCGTCCGCGACCCCGAGCTGCTGAACCCGCACGACGTGCTGCTGGACGTGAGCCTGACCGTCACCTGCGGTTCGGACCTGCACTTCATCGACGGCTACCTGCCCGGGATGCGCCGGGGCGACGTGTTCGGCCACGAGTTCATGGGCGTCGTCGTGGAGGTGGGCCCGGAGGTGCGGCGGGTGCGCGTCGGCGACCGCGTCGTCGTGCCGTCGTTCATCGGGTGCGGGGAGTGCTTCTACTGCCGCCACGACATGTGGTCGCTGTGCGACACCACCAACCCCAACGCCCCGCTGCAGCAACCCGTCCTGGGGTACCCCAGCGGCGGGATCTACGGGTACACCCACCCCTTCGGCGGCTACGCCGGTTCGCACGCGGAGTTCGTCCGCGTGCCGTTCGGGGACGTGAACTGCTTCTCCGTCCCCGAGGGCGTGAGCGACGTGCAGGCGCTGTTCACCTCCGACGCCGCCCCCACCGGGTTCATGGGCGCCGACTTCTGCGACATCACCCCCGGCGACACCGTGGCGGTGTTCGGCGCCGGTGCGGTGGGGCTCATGGCCGCCGCCGGCGCGAAGCTGCTGGGTGCCGAGCGCGTCATCGTGGTGGACCGCCTGCCCGAGCGGCTGGAACTGGCCCGCACCCGCGTGGGCGCCGAGACGATCGACTACTCCGAGGTCGACAGCGTCCAGGAGGCCCTGCGCGAGAGCACCGGTGGGCGCGGGCCCGACGCGGTCGTCGAAGCGGTCGGCATGGAGGGCCACGGGACCGGTGCCCAGGAGGTCTACGACCGCGCCAAGCAGGCCCTGCGCCTGGAGACCGACCGCGCCACCCCGTTGCGCGAGGCGATCCTGGCCTGCCGCAAGGGCGGGGTGGTCTCGGTGCTGGGCGTGTACGGCCTGACCGACAAGTTCCCGATGGGCGTGGTCCTGAACAAGGGCCTGACGATCCGCTCGGCGCAGCAGCACGGCCAGCGGTACGTGCCGCGCCTGCTGCAGCACGTCCTGGACGGCGAGCTGGACACCGGCTTCCTCGCCACGCACGAGATGCCGCTGGAGGACGCCGTGCGCGGGTACGAGATGTTCAAGGAGAAGCAGGACGGCTGCCTGCGCGCGGTCTTCCGCCCCTGACCGACCGACGACCCCGAGCGAGAGGAACGCCATGACCACCCAGCCCAGCCAGGAGCCCGGCAGCGCGGAGGCGGCCGAGTCGCCCACCGAACCCGGTTACGGCAACGACACCGGCTTCGCCGAGGAGGCCGAGCAGGCCGACGAGGGCGGCGGGCAGCAGTCCGGCGAGCACAGCGGCTCCTGACGCGCCGCCGCACCGGAGCGCCCCGCTCCCGGGCACCCCGAACGCCCCCGGCCCCCTGGGCCGGGGGCGTCGTGCGTGCGGGGCGTTGACCGCCGCGAGCCGCTGTGGCAGGCTCGATGGAAAGCGTATTCCAGCCCGCGAAGGAGCGAGCCCGTGGACACCCGTCGCCTCAGCCTCAACCAGATCACCGTCAACTCCTGGTCCCTGGAGCAGGCCGTCGCCGGGTGCGTGCGCCACGACATCGGCGCGATCGCCCTGTGGCGGGACAAGATCGCCGCCGCGGGGCTGCCGCGCGCGGTGGAGCTGGTGCGCGAGGCGGGCCTGCGCGTCAGCTCCGTGTGCCGCGGCGGCATGTTCACCGACCCCTCCGCCGACCCGGCCGCCGTCCTGGACGACAACCGCCGCGCCGTGGAGGAGGCCGCCGAGCTGGGCGCCGACACCCTCGTCCTGGTCTGCGGGCCGCTGGTCGACAAGGACCTGCCCGCCGCCCGCACCCGCGTGCGCGACGGCATCGCGGCCCTGCTGCCGCACGCCGCCGCCGCCGGGGTGCGCCTGGCGATCGAGCCGCTGCACCCCATGATGATCAGCGTCCGCTCCGTCGTGGTCTCCATCGGCCAGGCCCTCGACCTCGTCGAGGAGCTGGAACCCGCCCACCCCGGCCACCTCGGCGTGATCGTCGACGCCTACCACGTGTGGTGGGACCCGGCCCTGGAGCAGCAGCTGCAGCGCGCCACCGGCAAGGTCTTCGGCTACCACGTCTCCGACTGGCTGCCCGGGACCTCCGACCTGCTGCTGGACCGCGGCGTCATGGGCGACGGCCTCATGGACCTGCCGCGGCTCTCCGCGCAGGTCGCGGCCACCGGTTTCGACGGGCCCGTCGAGGTCGAGGTCCTCTCCTCGCGCTGGTGGGCCGAGGACCCCGACGACGTCCTGCGCCTGGTGCGCAAGCGGTTCGAGGAGTTCGTCTGAACCCTCCCGACCGTCGTCGCGGCCGGCCTACGACTTCCGGGTGATCGCGCACCGGTGCCCGCGAGACCCCGGGGGCTGGTGGCGGCCGTGACCGCCCGGGAGGGTTCGTGTCCTCAGCCGGCCCACAGGAGAGGCACGACGATGACGACGACCACCCGCGCCCGCCACCACGACCGCCGCCGCGCCGCCGCGGTGCTCGCCTGCGCGGCGCTGCTCAGCGCACCCGCGCTCGGCGCGGCGGCCGCCCCGCCCGCCGCGCCCGCGCGGGACGGCATCGACCGCCGCGCGGTCCAGCGGGCGCTGGACGAGCTCACCGCCACCGGCGCGCAGGCCGTGCAGGTGCGCGTCACCAACGGCCGCCGGCAGGCCGTCCTGACCAGCGGCAGCGCCCACCACGAGCGCCGCACCCCCGTGCCGCGCGACGGCAGGTTCCGCGCCGGCAGCATCACCAAGACGTTCGTCGCCACGGTGGTGCTCCAGCTCGTCGCCGAGGGGCGCGTCGAGCTCGACGAACCGGTGTCCCGCCACCTGCCCGGCCTGCTGCCGGACGGGGACCGCATCACCGTGCGCATGCTGCTGCAGCACACCAGCGGCCTGGCGAACTACACCGCGCTGATCCCCGCCGACCCGTCGGCCGTGCCCACGCCCGAGGCCTACGAGCAGGTCCGCTACCAGCACCACGAGGCCCGGGACCTCATCGCCCTGGCCGCCGCCCGCCCGCTGGACTTCGAGCCGGGCACAGCCTGGAACTACTCCAACACCGGCTACCTGGTGCTGGGCGAGCTCGTCGAGGCGGTGACCGGTGAGCCGTACGCGAGCGCCGTCGAGCAGCGCGTCCTGGAACCGCTCGGCCTGCGCGGCACCTCGCTGCCCGGCGACCGGGTGAACCTGCCCGCGCCGCACGCCCACGGCTACGCGCGCATCGGCGGGGAAGTCGTCAACGTCACCCGGCTGAACCCCTCGGTCGCCTCGTCCGCCGGGGAGCTGGTGTCCACCACGGCGGACCTGGACCGGTTCCTCGACGCCCTGCTGGACGGGGAGCTGCTGCCGCCGGAGCTGCTGGCGGAGATGAAGCGGACCACGGAGGTCTCCCCGGCGTACGGCCTGGGGCTGACGGTGGCGCCGCTGCAGTGCGGGACGGGCGTCACGACCGTGTACGGCCACGACGGCGGCATCCCCGGCTACCTCAGCACCGCCCTGAGCACCGAGGACACCGGGGAACGGCTCGTGGCGTCCCTGACCACCGCCGCCGACCCCGGTGAGTTCCGCGGCCAGGTCGAGCTGCTGGCCGAGGCGTTCTGCGACTGAGCCGGTGACGGGCGGGGGACCGGCCTCAGCCGAGCCGGTCCTCCGTCAGCCCGTCGCGCTCGCCCCCGAAGAACTTCTCCAGCACCGCGTCGAACGTCGGCTCCTCGGGGTCGGTGGCCGCGAACAGCGTCATGGACGAGCGCAGCTTCGCCGCGTCCGTCTCGCCGAAGACCGCCACCGGGTCCTCACCCGGCAGGTCCAGCAGCACCCGCGCGCACTCGCGCAGCCGCTGCCCCAGCACGGGGTGCGCCAGGTACGCCTGCGCCTCGGGCAGCCCGGAGACCGCGTACCGCCGCGACGTCTCGCTGCGGCCCAGCCCGGCGACCTGCGGGAAGACCCACCACATCCAGTGCGAGGTCTTGCGCCCGGCGCCGATCTCGGCCAGGGCCCGCTCGTAGGTGCCCTCCTGGGCGTCGGTGAAGCGCTGCAGGTCGAAGGGGTCGTCCACCCCTCCACCCTGCACCGGCCCGGCGCCGGGCACCTCCCGGGCGGGCCCACCCGCGCCGGTGCGGGAGGATCGGGGGGTGAGCGACGCGCCCGAGATCCGCATCCCCGCCGAGCTGCTGCCCGCCGACGGGCGCTTCGGCTCCGGTCCCAGCAAGGTGCGCCCCGAGCAGGTCGAGGCGCTGCTGCGCGCCGGGCGCACCGTGCTGGGCACCTCCCACCGCCAGGAGCCCGTGAAGTCCCTCGTGCGGCGCGTGCGCGAAGGGCTGGCGCAGTTGTTCTCGCTGCCGGCCGGCTACGAGGTGGTCCTCGGCAACGGCGGCAGCACCGCCTTCTGGGACGTCGCGGCGCTGTGCCTGGTGCGCGAGCGCTCCCAGCACCTGGTGCTGGGGGAGTTCTCCTCGAAGTTCGCCGCCGTCACCGCCGGGGCGCCGTTCCTGGCCGAACCGGTCGTCGTGCGCGGCGAGCCCGGCACGCTGCCGCCGCTGGGCGAGGTCGCCGGCGGCGTCGACGTCGTGACCTGGCCGCACAACGAGACCTCCACCGGCGTCATGGCCCCGGTGCGGCGCCCGGCCGGGCCGGCCCCGGCCGACGGCGGGCCGCTGGTGCTGGTGGACGCCACCTCCGGCGCCGGGGGCCTGGCCGTGGACGTCTCGCAGGCGGACGCCTACTACTTCGCCCCGCAGAAGTCGTTCGCCTCCGACGGCGGGCTGTGGATCGCGCTGCTGTCCCCGGCCGCCCTGGCGCGCGCCGAGGAGCTCGGCGCGAGCGGCCGGTGGGTGCCGCCGTCGCTGGACCTGCGCACCGCGGTGGAGAACTCCCGCAAGGACCAGACGTACAACACCCCCGCGGTGGCGACGTTGGTGATGCTGGCCGAGCAGGTGGAGTGGCTGCTGGGGCAGGGGGGGCTGGAGTGGGCCGCCCGGCGCACCGCGGAATCGGCCGCCGTCGTCTACGGCTGGGCCGCCGGGCGGGAGTGGGCCACCCCCTTCGTGACCGAGCCCGCCGCGCGCAGCACCGTCGTGGCCACGATCGACCTGGACCCCTCCGTCGACAGCGTCCGGGTGCAGGACGTCCTGCGCCGCAACGGCATCGTCGACGTCTTCCCCTACCGCAGCCTGGGCCGCAACCAGCTGCGCATCGGGCTGTTCCCGGCCGTGGAACCCGAGGACGTGCGGGCGCTGACCGCGTGCGTGGACCACGTCGCCGAACGGATCAGGAAAGCCTGACCTTCTTCTCCGGCGGGCGAAGGAATGCCTTGCCTACGCATTCCCCGAAAGGCGTAGGAAAGGCGTTCCTTCGTGGCGGGGAAGGCATTCCGCCGTTATGGTCGAAGGCATGGCGACCGTGAACCTGGACCTGACCCCCATCCACCAGTGCTCCGTCAGCGGGTGCACCTTCAACGCGGACGTGTCGTGCCACGCCCCGACGATCACCGTCGGCGACCACGGTGCGAACCACTGCGGCACCTTCCTGGGCCTGCCCACCAAGCACAAGACCGCCCCCGAGGGCCACGTCGGCGCCTGCCAGCTCGCCGACTGCAAGCACAACTCGGACCTGACCTGCACCGCGTCCGCCATCGACGTCGGCACCGCCGACTCCGGCGAGACGAAGTGCCTCACCTACAGCGCGGCCTGAGCCTCGCGGTCGCCCGCCGGCCGGCCGGCGAGGGCTGAGCGCACCGCGTCCAGCTCCGCCGCCAGCTCGGCGGCCAGGGCGGGCTGCACGCCCCACTCGCGGCACAGCCCGTCGAACTCCGCCAGGTGCTCCGCGCGCGGTGCGGACCCCGTCCGCACCGCGCGCAGCATCGCATTGCGCGGCGTGTGGGCGGAGTCGATGAACTCCACCACCTCCACCCGGTAGCCCAGCAGCTGCAGCACCAGCGCGCGCAGCGCGTCGGTGAGCACGTCGGCGAACCGCTCGCGCAGGATCGCGTGGCGCACCACCGGACCGCGCTCCCCGGCGGCCACGATCTGCCGCTGCACGTCCCGGTGGCAGCACGGCGCCGCCAGCACCAGCGGCGCACCCCAGCGCACCGCGCGCGCCAGCGCCTCGTCGGTCGCGGTGTCGCAGGCGTGCAGCGCGAGCACGACGTCCGGGCGCTCGCCCGGGGCGAAGGGCTCGGCCTCGGCGATGCTGCCGCGCGCGAACCCCAGACCCGCCAGGCCCGCCTCGCCCGCCGCGCGACGGCTGTTCTCCAGGACGTCCTCGCGCACGTCGACGCCGACGGTGCGCAGCTCCTTCCCGCGCCCGCCGGCCTGCGCGGACAGCCAGCGGTGCGCCGCGAACGTCAGGTACGCGTTGCCGCAGCCCAGGTCCACCGCCCGCACCACCGGCCCGGCCTGCTCCAGCACCGCCGGGGTCAGCGGTGCCAGCTGGCGCACGAACGCCTCCACCTGACGGCGCTTGTCCCCGCCGGCGCCCAGGACCCGGAACACCGGGTCGTCGGGGTCCACCAGGCGCTGCTTGGCGCGGTCGTGCGCCTGCGGGCCCGCCGGCGCGGTGCCGGCGCGCGCGGCGCGGTGCACCTGCGCCTCGCCCTTCTTCGTCACCCGCAGCTGCAGCGTCGCCGTCGCGGTCTCCACGTGCCAGTTGCCGTAGGGCAGGGCCAGCAGGTCGTCCACCGCCCCGGCGGCCTCGCCCGCGGGCACGTTGCGGGTGCTGACCACCGGGCCGCTGCGGAACAGGACCTGCAGGTGCGCACCGGACCGCAGCGCCACGGGGCGCACCTCCACCCGCTCGTGCTCCGGCGGCTCCACCCCGCGCCGACGGCCCGCCGCCACCGCCCGCACGAGGTTCTGCTCGTCCAGCAGCAGCTCGCGGACGTCGGACAGCGCGGTGGCGAGGTCGGTGGTCGGCACCCGGACATTGTCCGCCCGCCGGCGGGGTGCTCCGGGTGCCGTCCCCGGTGAGGAGCCGAGCCCCCTCGTGCACCGGGAGGCGTGGGTGATCTTCGTCCGCTCTTCACGTGCCGTCCCCCGGGCGGTCGCGGACGGCTCCTAGGTTGCGCCCTCGTGAAGAGAACCCTCGCCGCCACCGCCGTCCTCGCCAGCGCCGTGTCGCTGTCCACCGTCACGTCCTCCGCGGCCGCTCCGCTGGGCCCCGACGCCTCCGCGGCGGTCCGGTGCAGCGCCGCCGTGAGCCTGACGGGCTTCTCCGACCACCTGGACGAGACGACGTTCGGTGGGCAGCCCGTCGCCGGCCTGTCCGCGCTCGCACCGGCCCCCGACGGTTCGCTGCTGGCCCTGTCCGACCGCTCGGAGCTGTTCACGCTCGACGCCGCCACCCGGACCCCGACCGCCGTGGTCCCCCTGCGGGACGAGGCGGGCGCCGAGCTCGACAGCGAGGGCCTCGTCGTCGACCGGGACGGAACCCTGCTGGTCTCCTCGGAGGTCGGCCCGGCCGTCCGGCGCTACAGCCCCGACGGCCGGATCCTGGGCAGCCTGCCCGTTCCCGCGGCTCTGCAGATCGCCCCCGCCGGCCGCGCGCAGACGAACCTGTCCCTGGAGGGCCTCACCCTCTCGGCCGACGGCCTGACGCTCTACTCCAACGACGAGCAGGAACTGCTCGGCGACCCCGACGGCGCGCTGCGCATCCAGACCTGGCACCGCACCGACCTCGCGGCGCCGTTCGAGCTCGGCCCGCAGATCGCCTACCAGGCCGACCCGGGCCTCGGCGTCCCCGAACTCCTCGCCGCTCCCGACGGCCGGATCGTGCTCATCGAGCGGGAGTTCATCGAGCAGGTGGGCAACACCGTCCGGCTCTACGTGATCGACCCCGCGGCGGCGGCCGACGTCAGCGCGGTGGAGGTCCTCGACGAGGAGTCCGTCGTCGCGAAGACGTTGCTGGCCGACCTCGTGACGTGCCCGGCGCAGGGGGCGGTGGCCGAGCAGGAGCAGCTGAACCCGCTGCTGGACAACATCGAGGGGATGACCGTGCTGTCCGCGCAGGGCGATCGGCGCCTGCAGCTGCTGCTGGTCAGCGACGACAACGAACGTCCGACCCAGACCACGCGGTTCTACGACCTGGACGTCACGCTGCCGATCGAGGAGTCCTGACCCCGGCCGCCCCCGACGGCCCCGGGTCCGGTCGCCGGATCAGCCCCGGACGACCCCGCGGATACCGCCGCCGACCAGCGTCGCCACGTCCACCATGGCGTTCGGCAGGGCCAGGCCGCCGGGGGCGGCCACGTAGCGGGTCCGCCACCGGGGGCCGAAGCCCTGCTTGAACGCCCGCAGACCCCTGAAGTTGTAGAACTGCTCCCCGCGGCTCCACAGCAGGTGCCCGATCCGGTCCCAGGGGGAGGCGGTGGCGTCGGTGCGCAGCCCCGACAGGGGCGCCATCCCCAGGTTGAACGACGTGGCACCGTGCTCCTCCGCCCACAGGATGCACTCGATGAACAGGAACGTCATCACCGTCCGGGGACCGTCGGGCAGGCGGCGCATCAGGTCGACCTGCACCTCCCGGCCGTCCGCGCCGATCCACAGGGTCGCGAAGGCGATGACCCGTTCCCCCTGGCGCACCACGACCAGCGGGAAGCGCGAGACGTACTCCTCCTCGAAGGCGCCCAGGGAGAACCGCTTCTCCCTGCCGTTGCGCCGGGTCAGCCAGGCGTCGGACACCTCGCGCAGGGCGGGCAGCAGGGGAGCGACGTCCCCCGGCGCGACGAACTCGACCGTCATGCCCAGGCGCTGGGACTTGTTGCGGCAGTTGCGCAGGTTCACCTTGGCCCTGCCGCTGAGCGTGAACCCCTCCAGCGGGACGACGGCCTCCTCGCCGAGCTTGGCCAGGCTCAGCCCGCACTCGCGGTACAGGTCCGCGTGGTCGGGGAGCACGTTGTAGAAGACCGGCCGGCCGCCGTGCCGGTCGACCTCCCCGAGGAAGCTGCGGACCAGCTCGCGGTGGTCGGCGGGGTCCCCGACCGGGTCCCCCATCACCACCCAGCTGCGCCCCTGGACCTGGTACATCAGGAAGGCCGTGCCGCGCGGGCCGAAGTGGAAGCGCTTGTCGCCGGTGAAGGCCAGGTGCGAGGTGCAGCGCCCCCACCGGGCGACGACGTCCGCCACCCGGGCCACCTCGTCGTCGTCCGCGACCCGCGGGACGGGGACCGCCGCCGTCAGGGTCCGGCGCCCGCCGATGAGGATGCCGACGGCGCCCGCAGCCATCACGAGCCGGTCCGCCCCCGGCGTGTCGCCGGAGAACGACGCCGCCAGCAGGGGGGCGTCGACCGCACCGCCGAAGCCGCTGAACTCGTGCCACCAGACGGCCGCCCCGACCAGCACGGCCGCGGTGATCGGCCAGGCCGGGTTCCGCGGCCGGGCGGAGAGGGCGCCGCGGTAGAACGCCGGGCGTGCCGGCACCAGGAGCAGGGCGAGCACGGCGGTCACGGCGGACAGCGCCAGGTCGCCGTGGGCGGCGGCGACCACCGTGACGCCGGCCAGGAGCGCCAGGGTGGCCGCCCAGGCTCTCCGCAGCCGCCGGTGCAGCCCCCGGGCCGTGAGCAGGGCGGACAAGCCGGCGAGGCTGATGGTGACGGCCGACACGTCCAGCGCCCGGGTGCCCGGCAGGTCCCCGACCACCACCATGAACACCCCGGTGCCGGCGACGCCGAGCGCGAGCACCGAGGGCGTGAGCACGGACGGCAGGCGCACCGAGCGGGACGCCTCCACGACCGGGCGGGCCTCGTGCACGACGAGGAGCACGGCGGCCAGCAGCAGCGGCAGCACGAAGTAGCAGATCCGGTACGCCACCAGCGCCACCGCGAGCCCCGCGGGCGAGGTCGTCGACCCGATCAGCACGACCAGCGCCGACTCGAAGACGCCCAGCCCGCCGGGCACGCCGCTCACCAGCCCGGCGAGGGTCGCGATCGAGAAGGCGACGGCGAAGGCCAGGAACGGGAGCCTGCCCTCGGCGGGCAGCAGGACGTGCAGGGCCGCGGCCATGGTCAGCCACTCGAACGTCGACAGCACGACCTGAGCCACCGCCAGGCCGGGGGAGGGGCGCTCGACGCGCCAGGAGCGCCGGCCGACCGCGCGCCCGGCGACGGCCCAGGCGAGGTAGCCCACCACCGACGCCAGCAGCAGCGACCCGACGGCCAGGACGACGGCGCGGGGCAGGTGCAGCGCCGCGCCGACCCCGGCCGGGTCGTGCAGCATGCCGCCGCCGGCCAGGACCGCGGCTCCCAGCGCCAGGGTGACCGCGTTGAAGCCGACGATCCGCGTGATGGCGGAACCGGGGACCTGCCAGCGGGAGTAGACGCGGGCCCGCAGGGCCGCCCCCACCACCGCCGAGGCGCCCAGGTTGTTGCCGAAGGCGGTCGCCACGAACGACGCCAGGCCGTAGCGGCGGTAGGGCAGGGGGTGCCCGACGTAGCGCAGCGCCAGCGCGTCGTAGCCGGTCATCGCCAGGTAGGAGACCGCCGTCGCGCCGAGCGCGACGCCCGGGCCGAGCGCCAGCAGGTCGCCCCCCAGGTCCGCCCAGGAGTAGTGGCGCAGGGTCCGGTGCAGCAGCACCGCGGCTGCGGCGAGCAGCCCCGCCACGAGGAGGGGGGCGAGCAGGTGACGCACCGCAGCGGCCGGCCGCCTGGACGAGGAGCTCACCGACCAGGGGTCGGCAGTGCGGCGCCCGCCCTTGAAGCGGTGGCCGCTCTCGCGGCTACGCCGCGGCGGCGTCGCGCTCGTCGCCGCCGTCGGGGGAGCGGACCGGGACCACCCGCAGGTGGGGGGTGGTGCGGAAGGAGTACCTCACGCGGACCCTGGCGCGCCGCAGCACCACGACGCCGACGGCCACCGCCACGAGCCCCGAGGGGATCGAGCCCACCAGCACGGACCACTCCGCCCCGAAGCGGGTGCCGACCCAGCCCACGAACGGGCCGCCGACGACGGTGCCGCCCTGCACCAGGGACATGTACAGCGCCATGACCCGCCCGCGGATGCGCGGCTCGGTGGTCATCTGCACCGTCGCGTTGGCCGCCGTCAGCAGCGTCAGCGACGACAGCCCCAGGAACGGCAGGACCACCAGGTACAGCCAGTAGTTCGGCATCACCGCCGACACCGACGCGGTCGCCGCGAACGCCACCGCAGCGCCGATCACCAGGCGCCAGCGGGGGCGCTCGCGGCGCGCGGCGATGAGCGCGCCCAGCAGCGAGCCGACGGCCAGCACCGTGCCGGCCACGCCGAACGCGGCGGCGTCCCGGCCGAACTTCACGCTCGTGATGAGCGCGGAGGTGAGCTGGAAGTTCAGCCCGAAGGTCCCCACGACACCCACGAGGGCGAAGATCGCCAGCAGGTCCGGGCGGGCGCGCACGTACCGCAGGCCCTCGCGCATCCCGCCGGTGCCCTTCGCGGGGCGCTCGCGGCGCACCGGCTCGGCCGGGCGCATCAGGTGCAGGGTGGTCAGCGGGCCGAGGAACGACAGCGCGTTGATCAGGAACACCGGCCCGGTGCCGAAGGCCGCGATCAGCAGGCCGGCCAGGCCGGGACCGATGAGCCGGGCGGAGTTGAACGAGGCGGAGTTCAGCCCGATGGCGTTGGGCAGGTCCTCCGGCGGCACGAGCTGGCCCACGAAGGTCTGGCGCACGGGCCCGTCGATCGCCGAGGCGCAGCCCAGCAGCGTGGCCAGCACGTACACGTGCCACAGCTGGGCGACCCCGGACAGCACGAGCGCCGCCATCGCCAGGCCCAGGGCCATCATCGCCGCCTGCGTGGCCATCAGGGTGCGGCGCTGCGGGAAGCGGTCGGCGACCCAGCCGGCGACGGGTGCCAGCAGCAGGATCGGGCCGAACTGCAGGCCGGTGGTGATGCCGCCGGCGGTGCCCGAGCCGTTCGTGAGGACCTGGATGACGAGCCAGTCCTGCGCCACGCGCTGCATCCACGTGCCGGTGTTGCTGACGATGGCGCCGCTGGCCCACAGGCGGTAGTCGCGGTGCCGCAGCGAGCGGAAGGTCCGGTTCACTCCTCGACCACCGCGCGCAGCAGGCGCGCCGCGCTCTCCAGGGTGGCGCGCTCGTCGTCGTCCAGGCGGGTCAGGCGCTCGCGCAGCCACGCGGAGCGGCGCGCGCGCGTCTCCTCGACCGCCGCGCGGCCGGCCGCGGTGGGGAACACGAGCACCTGGCGCCCGTCGTCCGGGTGGCCGGTGCGCTCGACGTAACCGGCGGCGGCCAGCGCGGCGACGGTGCGCGTCATCGAGGGCGGGCGCACGTGCTCGGCCTCGGCGAGCTCGCCGGGGGTGCGCGGGCCGTGGACGTGCAGGTCGGCGAGGACGGAGAGCTGCCCGTCGGTGAGGTCCTCGACGCTCTTCTGCGAGCGCAGGCGGCGCGCGGTGCGCAGCACGGCGACGCGCAGGTCGGCGGCGAGCAGGTCCACGCGCGCCTCGTCGACGGGTGCGCCGGGTGGTTCGGGAGTGCTGCTGGTCACGCGACCACGGTACTCCTTAGCCATGCTAATTACCAACGGCAACGAAGTGCTTGTCACGATGAGTGCCGCAGTTCTCTACGAAGCGTTACAGTCGATGGCGGTGAGCGAGTGCCAGGCGTCGGGCAGGGACGCCTGCTCGGAGACGGGAGCTGACGCGTGAGGGGTTCTCCGACGACCTCGGTCCTGCGGGACGAGCCTGCGCTGGGCGAGGGGGTCCCGCAGGACCTCGCCGCCGTCCTGCGGGCACAGCGCCGCCTCGCCGGTTGCACCGACCCCGGCGCGCTCGCCGAGGAGCTCGTCGACGAGGCTCGACGGGCCGGCTGCACCCGCGCCCTGCTGCTGCGGCCCGTCGCCCGCTCCCGCCACCGCGAGCTGGAGGTCCTGGCCGCCCGCGGCGAGGTGGTCCTGCTGCCCGGCCGGCGCACCACCGTCACCGACCTCGCCGGCGCCACGCCCTCGGCCGTCCTGGAGCTCCTGCCCGGTGACCCGAGCGCCCCCCGGCTGGCCGTGTGGGGGGACCCCGCCCCCGACCGCGCCGTCCTGGAGCTGCTGGCCGCCGCCGCCGGCGCCGCCTGGCGCGCCCTGCGCGCCACCCGCGACGCGGAGCGGAGCGCGGCCGAGCTGGCCGGCGTGCAGAAGCTGCTCTCCGGCGCCGTGCGCCTGGCCGGGCTCGGCTCCTGGTCGTGGGACCCCGCCACGGGCCGCCTGACCCTGGACGACAGGCTGCGCGCCGTGCTCGGGATGGGCCCCGACGACCCCGACCCCGACCTGGCCACCTGGCGCGAGCGCGTCCACCCCGACGACCGCGGCCCCTTCGCGCAGACCCAGGACCCCGCCGCCCGCGTGGGGGCCCCCGTGCCGTACCCGTTCCGGGTGCGCACCGCCGACGGCACCGAGCGCACCCTCCTGGGCGCCAGCGTGCCCCTGGGTGCCGGTGGTGCGGGTGTCGTGCAGGGCCTCGTGCTCGACCTGGTCGCCGGGGACCGCTCCACGGGGGAGCTGGTGCGGCTGGCCCAGTGCGACTCCCTGACCGGACTGGCCAACCGGGCCGTGCTGGACGTCCGCCTCGGCGAGGCCCTGGCGAGCGCCACGCCCACCGCCGCCGTCGCGCTGGTCCTGCTGGACCTGGACCGCTTCAAGCTCGTCAACGACACCCTCGGCCACCAGATCGGCGACGCGCTGCTGTGCCAGATCGCCGCCCGCCTGGAGCAGGCGGCCCCCGCCGGCTCGACCCTGGCGCGCCTGGGGGGCGACGAGTTCGTCCTCATGGTGCCCGGCGTGGACCGCCCCGAGGCCGCCGCCACCATGGCCCGCAACATCCTGCGGCGCCTGCGCGCCCCCGTCCTGCTGCCCGGCCTGCCCGAGCCGTTCGTGTGCACCTCCAGCGCCGGCGTCGCCGTCGGCCACGAGGGCACCGCCGACGACCTCTTCCGCAGCGCCGACATGGCCCTCTACCGGGCCAAGGACGCCGGGCGCGACCGCGTGGCCGTCTACGACTCGGCCATGCGCGAGGACGCCCAGGCGCGCCGGGAGGCCGAGCACAAGGTCCGCCGCGCCCTGCGCACCGACGGGCTGCGCGTGGTGTGGCAGCCCATCGTCGACCTGCGCGACGAGCGGCTCGTGGCCGCCGAGGCCCTCGTGCGCCTGCAGGACCCCGCGGAGGGGCTGCTGGAGCCCAAGGTCTTCGTCGACACCGCCGAGGACACGGGCCTGATCGTGGACGTCGACACCTGGGTGCTGGGGGAGGTGCTGCGCCAGCTGCGCCAGTGGCGCCAGGACGGCGAGGGCCTGCAGGTGTCGTTCAACGTCTCCGGCAAGACGCTGGAGCACCCCTCCTTCGCGCACCGCCTGGCGCACAGCGTGGAGAGCACCGGCGCCTCCGGCTCCAGCCTGCTCTGCGAGGTCACCGAGCGCACCCTCATCGACCTGTCCAGCTCCACCCGCGCCAGCCTCGGCGAGCTGCGCAGCATCGGCGCCCGCGTCGGCCTGGACGACTTCGGGACGGGCTACTCCTCCCTGTCCTACCTGGACCGCTTCCCGCTGAGCTTCCTGAAGATCGACATGAGCTTCGTGCGGCCGCTGGGCACCTCCGAGCGCGCCGCGGCCGTCGTGCGCGCCCTCATCGCCCTGGCGCACGCGCACGGCATGGTCGTCACCGCCGAGGGCGTGGAGACCCGCGAGCAGGCGACGCTGCTGCGCGAGATGGGCTGCGACCGGGCCCAGGGCTGGCTGTTCGGGCGGCCGGTGGCCGCCGGGCTGCTGCTGGGGCGCTGAGGCCCCCCGGCACCCCCGGGCCGGGCGCGCTCAGCGCCGCCGGTGCACGTGCGCGGCGTCGGCCTGCTGCACCGGGCGCACCACGACCCGGTCCAGGTCCACGTGCGCAGGGCGCGTCACCGCGAAGGCGATCACCTCCGCGACGTCCTGCGCGCTCAGCGGCGTCAGCCCCTCGTAGACCTTCGCCGCCGCCTCGGCGTCGCCCAGGCGCACCAGGGAGAACTCCGTCTCCACCATGCCGGGGGCGATCTCCGTGACCCGCACCGGCTCGCCCACCATCTCCTGGCGCACCGTGCGGCACAGCGCGTTGACCGCGTGCTTGACGGCCGTGTACCCGCCGCCACCGGGGTAGGTCTCGAAACCGGCGATGGACCCCAGCACCACGACGTGCCCGTCGCCGCCGCGGCGCAGCGCCGGCAGCAGCGCCTTGTGCACGCGCAGCACGCCGAGCACGTTCGTGTCGTACATGCGCCGCCAGCCCTCGACGTCGCCGTCCTCGACGCGGTCGGTCCCCAGGGCGCCGCCGGCGGAGTGCACCACGACGTCCACCTCCGGCACCGCCGCCGCCAGCGCCGCCACCGAGGCGTCGTCGGTGACGTCCAGCGCGAGCGCCCGCCCGCCGACCTCCCGGGCCAGCTCCTCGCAGCGCTCCACCCGGCGGGCCGCCGCCACGGTGTCGAACCCGGCCGCGGCCAGGGCCCGCACCGTGGCGGCGCCGATGCCGCTGCTGGCACCGGTCACCAGCGCGGTGCGCCGGCGCGGGGAGGGGTCGGTGAGCACGGTGGCGGGGGAGGCGGGGCGGGCGGGGCCGGGCGTCTGCTGGGGCACGGGACCCATCCCACCAGAGGGGCCCGTCCCGCACACTGGGGGCGTGCCGCTGTACCTGCCGCCCTCCCGGGCCAAGCCCCCGCCGCCACCGCTGCGCACCGACGACCGCCGCGCCGTGCTCGTCGGCCTGGCCGTGTGGGGGGTCCTGCTCGTCGTCGCGCTCGTGGTGCCCGAGGTGCGGGACACGGGGGAGGGGCGCTGGCTGGGCTCGTGCATCGCCGGCATCGCGCTCGGCCTGATCGGCCTGGGGTACGTGCACCGGCGCGAGCGCCGCGCCGCCCGGCGGCGCGAGCACGGGCCCGCGGAGCCCGGCGGGGCACCGCCGCGGGTGCGCTAGCCGGGCAGCTCCTCCGCCAGCAGGTGGGCCCGCTGCCCGGCGTCCGCGGTCAGCAGGTCGGCCACCGCCCGGCGCAGCGCCCATCGGCCCGCCGCCAGCGCCAGGCCCGCGGCCGCGGCGGTCGGGCCCGTGGCCCGCACGGTGGCCGCGCCCGGCCCGTCCGCCGGTTCCACCCAGAACGCCACCTCGTGCCCGTCCACCCGCAGCCGCCGCACCGCCCGCCACGACGGCGGGCAGCCCGGCAGCAGCACCGCCACCTCGGACGGCACCGGCCGCACGCCGCCGTCGCCGGACTCCTCGACCACGCCGTCGGCGCGGTCGGAGGCGAGGTCCACGTCCAGCAGGTCCGCCACCGCCGTGGCGCACCGGGCCGGCACCAGCAGGCGCGGGCCCAGGTCGGTGCGCTGCGCCCAGCCGGGGTCGTCGGCCACCACCACCTCGCCGGCGCCGGCCCGCACGACCCGCCCGGCGGCGTCCAGGGCCGCCAGCACCCGCGGCGGCTGCGGGGGCAGCTCGTCCGCGTGCGCGGCCAGCAGGGCCCACACCCGCAGCAGGTCCGCCACCGGCACCGCGGCCGGGTCGGTGGCGGCCGCCGCCAGCAGGCCCGCCACGTCGTGCGCACCGGCGCCGGAGAGGTCCTCCAGCACCCCCAGTGCCGCGCGCACCGGCGCCGGCAGCTCCTGCACCCACTGCGGCGCGACCGGCAGCCACCCCGGTGCGGCACCCCCGGGGGCGCGGCTGACCGGAGGCAGCGGCCCGCGGGTGCGCAGCCACCAGGCTGCCGGCCCCGGCCGGCGGCGGTGCCCCACCGCCCACGGCCGGGTCAGGGCGGCCGCCCCCACCGGGTCGGCGCTCAGCTCGCCCAGCACCTGCGGCCACCACCCGGTCACCAGGTCCAGGTCGGGCACCGCCCAGGCGTCCTCCACCACGGTGCCCCACGCGCCGTCGGGACCGGCGTCGTCGCCGGGGCCGTCGGCCGCGTCGTCCAGCACGTCGCCCCACACCTCCTGGACGTACTCGTCCAGCCCGCTCACCCCGCGCTCCACCGCGTCGCCGACCTCCTCGGCGTCGCCCAGGTCCAGGGCGGTCACCGGCACGGCGACCAGCCCGGCCAGCACGCCGGCGGCCCGCAGCACCCCCGGCCCCCACACTTCCAGCAGCTCGGGGTCCACCTCCGCGACCGCCGCCGGGTCCAGGGCGCGCGCCGCGAGCGTGCCGGGCAGCACCAGGGCGCCGGCCGGCGCCAGCTCGCCGTCGGCGTCGCGCAGCGCCAGGTCGCGCAGCGCCGGCACGTCGCGCGCCACCCGGGCCACGGACCCCGCGTCGACGGGGCCGTCCGGGCCGCTCACCGCGGCCTCCACCACGGCCAGCACCGCGTCCGCGACGGCGTCGGGGTCCTCGGCGTCGGGGGAGTCCGCAGCGGCCGCCGCCAGCGCCGGGTCGGTGAGCAGCGCCCACGCCCCGCCCTCCCGCGCGCCCAGGCGCACCAGCAGCTCACCGGCCGCGCCGGCCGCGGCCTCCGGGTGCGCGACGCGCAGGCCGTACCCGGCCAGCAGCCGGGCGGCACCGGGGTCCAGGGCGTCGGCCGCGGCGGCGTCCAGGACGACGACGCCGCGGGCGCCGCGCACCGTGCGCCCGTCCAGCAGCGGCACCGGCAGCCCGGACACCGCCTCGCGCGCCGAGGCGTCGGCCGCCAGCGGCAGCAGGGCCGCGAACAGCTCGCGCGCGGCCGCGGGCGGGCCCGCACCGGGCAGCAGCTCCAGCGCGTCGGCCAGGCCGACGCGCACCACGCCCAGTTCGGTGAGCAGGCGGTCCACGGCGCGCGGCGCCGCCACCAGGCCCGCCAGGGACGGGGCCAGCGCGGCCAGCAGCACCGGGTCGTCGGCCCCGGCGCCGCGCAGCGCGATCGCCGACGACGGCCGCAGCAGCAGCCGCCCCGTGCCCCCGCCGCCCGGCTCAGCCGGCTCGCCCGGCTCAGCCGGCACCGCCTCCACGGCGGGCAGCAGCGGGGCGTCGCGGGCGCGCAGCAGCACCCGCTCGCGCAGCTCGGCGTCCAGCCGGCCGGCCGCCACCCCGTGCGGCAGCAGGGCCGGGGCGTCGCCGCCGTCGGCGGCGACCTGCACCAGCAGGTCGCAGTACGCCTGCGCGGCGGCGTCCAGCACGGCGTCGGCGGCGGGCCCGGGCACCACCCGGCGCCGGTCCGGCCCCAGCGGCAGGGTCGCCACCAGCAGCGCCGGCCACGGCAGGTCCTCGTCGGTGGGGGTGGGGGCGCACAGCACGCCCGGTCCGGCCGGTGCCGCGGACCCGGTGCGCGGCAGCGCCCACGCCAGCTGCCAGGCGGGTCGCTCGCGCTCCTCCACGCCCCGGCCGGCCAGCACCGCCGCCTCGTGACGGCCCGCGCGGCGCAGCACCCGCCAGCGGTCGGCGACGTCGCGCAGCACCCGGTCCGGCTCGCCGGGCACCTGCACGACCACCTCGTCCAGGGCGGGCAGCGCCAGCAGCAGCACGTCCCCGGTGCCGGCCAGCAGCTCCAGCACCAGCTCGCGGGCCGCCGCGTCGCGCAGCGGCAGCTCCACGGCGGTGTCGAAACCGGCGGGGGGGACGGCCTCGGCGGGGAACGGCAGCCGCAGCACGGGCACGTGCCCGCCGCGCCGCTCCACCTCCGCCCGCAGCCCCTCGCCGCCGGGGCGGTGCGCCACCTCGCGCACCAGGGCGGCGCTGTCCTCGCGGGAGAAGCGCACCGCGCCGGTGGTGGAGGCCACCACGGGGGCGTCGGTGACGGCCAGCACCGCGGAGAAGCCCACGCCGAAGCGGCCCACCACCTCGGCGCCGGCGCCGCGCTTGGCGGAGGCGCGCAGCGTCGCCAGGCCCTGCACGCCCGCGGCGTCCAGCGGGGCGCCGGTGTTGGCGGCCAGCAGCCGCCCCGGCCCGCCGGCGCGGTCGTCGTCCAGGCGCAGCAGCAGCCGGCCGCCCACCCCGGCGGCCGAGGCGGCGTCGGCGGCGTTCTGGGCCAGCTCCACCACCAGCCGGTCGCGGTAGGCGCCGAGGGCGGCGTCCTCCTCGGCGTTGGCGTCCTCGCGCAGCCGCGCCGGTGAGGCCGCCCAGGCCTGCAGGACCCGCTCGCGCAGCCGCGCGGTGCCGAACGGGTCGGGGCCGACCCCGGCCGCGGGACGGTTCAGGACGCCGGGACCGCGTCGTCGGCGTCGTCCGCGGTGCCCACGAGGTCCAGCTCGTCGACGGCGAGGTCGTCCACCAGCGGTGCGGGCGGTGCCGCCTCCGGCTCGGCCTCCACGTCGGTCTCGCTGTGCGCGCCGCAGCCGTGGTCGGCGCTGACGACGCGGCCGTCCTCGGGGGACCACTCGTTGGCGCACACCCCGAACACCTGCCGCAGCGAACCGGCCAGCAGCAGGTAGAACCCGCACGTGGAGCACGGGGCGGCGGCGTTCTCGGCGATCTCGGTGCGCGGGCCGCGGTCGCCCTCGTACCAGCGCGTCGCGGCCTCGTCGCGACCCTGCGCCGACAGGACCCGCTCGCGGCCCAGGCCCAGCTCCCACAGCGCCAGCGCGTCGGCCTCGTCGTCGCCGACGGCCTCGTAGCCCTGCTCCAGCAGGGGGTCGTGCGCCTTGCGCGGCAGGGTGTCGCGCGGGCCCACGTCACCGGGCGTGATCCGCTCGGCCCACGGCAGCCACTGCGGCGGGCGCAGCGCCTCGTCGCCGGGCAGCAGGCAGACCTCGCTGACGGTGACGTTGCGGGCGCGGGAGGCGCGCGTCAGCGTCACCGTCCACCGCCAGCCCCGGTACCCCGGCAGCAGGCAGTCGAAGGCGTGGCTGACGACCCGGTCGCCCTCGGCGACGGCCTCCAGGTGCTCGCCGACGGTGCCGGCGTCGGCCACCTCCTCGGCGGCCGCGCGGGCCAGGTCGACGGCACCGGCCGTCGCCGCGTCGAGGACCGGCTTGCGGGTGCGGCGCGGGCGGGCCGCGGTGCTCTCGGCCACCCTCACGCCTCGAGGTCGTCGGCGACGGCGCGCAGGACGGTGGCGACCTTGCGGGCCCCGCCCTTCTCGGGGTAGCGGCCCCGGCGCAGCGATGCGGAGACGCCGTCGAGGAGCTTGATGAGGTCCTCCACGATGACGACCATGTCCTCGGGCTTCTTGCGGGTGGCGCGCGCCACGGAGTGCACGGGGTCCAGCAGCCGCACGGACAGCGCCTGCGTGCCGCGCTCGCCCTGCACGACGCCGAACTCCACGCGGGCGCCCTTGGACAGCGTCGTGGTGCCCGCCGGCAGCGCCGAGGCGTGCACGAACACCTCGCCGCCGTCCTCGGCGGCGAGGAAGCCGAACCCCTTGTCGGCGTCGAACCACTTGACCTTGCCAGTCGGCACGGGAACCTTCTCGTGTGAGCGGTGGGCGCGGCCGGTGGCCGCGGCCCGGTGAGCATCGGGTGTCTGCGGGCCGTCGCGCGGCCCCGGTCGGGGGCGCGTCGGCCGGTACCCAGGTTAACGGGATCCGGGGGCGGTGCCCTCCCGCCGCCCGGCCGCGCCCGCGGCGGCACCGGCGAGGTCGGCGGCGTGCGCGGCGAGCCAGGCGGGGAAGCCCTCCAGCCCGTCCAGGACGACGTCGGCGCCGGCCCCGCGCAGCGCGGCGGCGTCGTGGGCGCCGGTGGTCACCCCCACGGCGACGGCGCCGGCGGCGCGGGCGGCGCGCACGTCGCCGGGGTGGTCGCCCACGTAGGCGGTCGCGCCCGCCTCGGCCAGGCGCACGCCCTTCTGCTCGGCGAAGAGGTCGCCGGCGACGTCCTCGGGGCGTACCGCGCCGTCCAGCCCGGCGCACGCCAGCACCCGGTGCACGTTCGGGGTGTGCTTGGCGCTGACGACGACGCTGCGCCCGCCGTGCGCGGCGGGAGCGGCCAGGGCGGCCGCCGCGCCCGGGTAGGCCCGCACGCCCGGCACGCCCAGGGACGGGTACAGCTCGCGGTAGCGCGCGGCCAGCCCGGCCACCCGCTCCGGGGAGGCGCCGGGGACCAGGCCGGCGACGATGAGCTCCAGCGGCATCCCGGCGTACGGCCACACGTCCGCGGCGGTGACGTGCACGCCCGCCTCCGCCAGCGTCGCGCGCAGCGTCGCGGCGATGCCCTCGCTGGAGTCCACCAGCGTCATGTCCAGGTCGAAGCCGACGACGGGCGCGGCGGGCGGCGCGGGGGCGGGGCGGTCGGTCCGGGCGGGGGAGGTCACGCGGTCAACAGTGCCAGGCGCCGCCGACACCCCCGTCCCCGGCGGCGTGATCACCAGGTGGGATGCTGGCCGCGGCCGGTTGCGCGGCCCGGGAGGCTGCGCGAAGGTCGAGCGCGCGGGTGCCCGGCACCCCGGGCCCCCCGGGGGCCGCCCGCCCCGCGCGAGGACCCACGCGAAGGACGAGGAGACGACGAGACGACATGGCTGACTACGCGCTGCCGGACCTTCCGTACGACTACTCCGCGCTCGAGCCCCACATCTCGGGGACGATCATGGAGCTGCACCACGACAAGCACCACCAGGCGTACGTGACGGGCGCCAACACGGCCCTGGAGAAGCTGGCCGCGGCGCGCGACGCCGACGACCTGGCCACCGTGAACCTGCACGAGAAGAACCTGTCCTTCAACCTGGGCGGGCACGTCAACCACTCGGCGTTCTGGCCGAACCTCTCCCCGGACGGCGGCGACAAGCCGACCGGCGAGCTGGCCGCCGCCATCGACGAGCACTTCGGCTCCTTCGACAAGTTCCGCGCGCACTTCGCGGCCGTCGCCGCGGGCGTGCAGGGCTCCGGCTGGGCGATCCTCGCCTGGGACTCGGTGGGGCAGAAGCTCATCAACGTCCAGCTGTACGACCAGCAGGGCAACATCGCGCTCGGCCTGGTGCCGATCGTGCTGCTGGACGTGTGGGAGCACGCCTACTACCTGGACTACAAGAACGTGCGCGCCGACTACGTCAAGGCGTGGTGGAACGTCGTGAACTGGGCCGACGCCGCCCAGCGCTTCGAGAAGGCGCGCTCGCAGACGGCCGGCCTCATCGTCCCGTGACGGTGCGCTGACCCGCGCTGACGTGCGAGGGGCGGTCCCCGGCGGGGGCCGCCCCTCGTGGCGCTCACGCGGGCAGCCGCCGCCCGAGCAGGTCCAGGAAGGCGCGAGCCGCGGCGGAGGAGGCCGCGCCGGCGTGCACGGCGCACACCCGGCGCACCGGCGCGTCGACCACCGCGACCGCCCGCACCCCGCCGGCCGCCCGCGCCGCGGAGGCCGGCAGCAGCGCGACCCCCACCCCGGCGCGCACGAGGGCCAGCAGGAAGGCGGCCGAGGAGCTCTCCACGGCGACCTCGCGCGCCAGGCCGGCCGCCGCGAACGCCTCGTCGCTCTGCCGGCGCCCGCTGGTGCCGGCGGGGAAGTCCACGCCCGCCCGCCCGGCGAGGTCCCGCAGCCGCAGCCGGCGCCGGGCCGCCCACGGGTCGTCCTCGGCGACGACGGCCGCCAGCGGCTCGGTGGCGATCACCTGCACCTGCACGCCGGGCAGGGGCTCGCTGAGCGCGGTGCCGGTGAACCCCACGTCCAGGGTGCCGTCGGCCACGGCGGCCAGGGTGCGGCCGGAGGTCTGCTCCACGACGGTGGCGCGCACCCCCGGGTGCCGTTCGCGCAGCAGCGCCAGCAACCCCGCCAGGTCCACGTCCACCAGCGTCGGGATGGTGCCGATGCGCAGCGGCCCCTCGACGGCCCCGGTGACCGCGGCCACGTCCGTGCGCAGCCGGTCCAGCTCGGCCAGCACCGCGCGGGCGCGCGGCAGCAGCGCCTCGCCGGCCGCGGTGAGCCGCACGCTGCGGCTGGTGCGCTCGAACAGCGCCGCGCCCAGCTCGTCCTCCAACCGGGCGACGTGGGCGCTGAGCGCCGACTGGGCGATGCCCACCTCGTGCGCGGCGCGGGTGAAGTGCAGGGCGTCGGCCACGGCCAGCGCGCACCGCAGCTGCAGGGGGGTCACCGACGCGCGGCCGCGCCCCGCCCGGCCGGGCGCTCGCGGCGCACCGTCGCCCGCCTGCCGCGCAGCGTCGCCGCGCGCAGGCCCCGGATGACCTCCTCGGCCCTGTCGGCGGGCACGTCCACCAGCGAGAACCGCTCGGTGATCTCGATGGCGCCCACGTCCCGCCCGGTCAGGGAGGACTCCCCGGCGATCGCCCCCACGAGGTCCTGCGGGCGGATGCCGGCGCTGCGCCCCGCCCCCACGTACAGGCGCGTCATCGCCTCCCCGCTCCCGCGGCGCGGCGGGCGGCCGCGGTCCGGCCCGGTGCCGCGCCCGCCGGCCGCGCCGCTCGCCGGGCGCTCCTGCGGGATGTCGACGTCGTCGTCGCGGCCCCCGGTGGCCTCGTGGGCGAGCTTGACCGCGGCCAGGGCGACCTGCACCACGTCGAACTCGTCGCCGAGGGCCTCCACGACCGGGCGGAAGCGGTCCAGGTCGTCGGTGAGCAGGCTCTCGCGCAGCGCGGCGCGGGTCAGCTCCAGGCGCCGGGCGTGCAGGTCGGCGACCGTCGGCAGCGACTCGACGGCGATGCGCTGGCCGGTGACCCGCTCGATCGTCTTCAGCATCCGGTGCTCGCGGGAGTCGGCCAGCGTGATGGCCACGCCCTCGCGCCCGGCCCGACCGACCCGGCCGATGCGGTGCACGTACGACTCCGGCGCGCTGGGCACGTCGTAGTTCACGACGTGGCTCAGGTGCTCCACGTCCAGGCCGCGGGCGGCGACGTCGGTGGCCACCAGCAGGTCCGCGGTCTCCGCCCGCAACCGCCCCAGCACCTTCTCGCGCTGGTCCTGGCCCATGCCGCCGTGCAGGGCCTCGGCCCGGTACCCGCGCCCGTTCAGGCTCTCGGTGACCGCGTCCACCTGCTCGCGGGTGCGGCAGAAGACGATGGCGGCGCTGGGCGCCTCCACGTCCAGCACCCGCCCCAGCGCGGCCGTCTTGTGGGCGCGGGGGACCAGGTAGGCGCTCTGGCGGACCTTCGGCACGTCCCCCTCGGCGAGGGGGGCGCGCTCGATGCGCACCCGCACCGGTTCGCGCAGGTGCCGGCGGGCCAGCGCCGCCGTGCGGGCGGGCATGGTCGCGGAGAAGAGCACCGTCTGGCGCTCCTCGGGCGTGGCGGACAGCAGCGTCTCGATGTCCTCGCTGAAACCCATGTCGAGCATCTCGTCGGCCTCGTCGAGCACGACGGTGCGCAGCGCCTCGAAGCTCAGCGCCCCGCGCCCGAGCAGGTCCAGCGCCCGCCCGGGGGTGGCCACGACGACGTCCACGCCCCGGGAGAGCGCCCGCAGCTGCTGGCCGACGGGGGTGCCGCCGTAGACCGGCAGCACCCGGGCGCCGAGCTCGCGGCCGTACTTGTACATCGCCTCCGAGACCTGCACCGCCAGCTCCCGGGTGGGGGTCAGCACCAGGGCGGTGGGGGTGCCCGGCCGCTCGGGCAGCGGCGCGAGCACGTGCAGCAGGGGCAGCGCGTAGGCCGCGGTCTTGCCGGTGCCGGTCGCCGCAACCCCGAGGACGTCGTGGCCGGCCAGCAGCGGCGGGACGGCCTCCCGCTGGACGGGCGTGGGTTCCTCGTACCCGAGCGCGGTCAGGGCCCGCAGCAGCTCCTCCCGCAGGGCGAGGTCGGCGAAGGCGGTGCCGGCGGTGCCGGCGGTGTCGGCGGTGTCGGCGGAGCCGGGGGTGTCGGCGGAGGCGGGGCCCTCGGGTGCGCTCATGCCCCGAGTCTGCCCCGTCCGGTGCGGCCCCTCACCCCTCGTCCTGGTCCTGGTCCTGGTCCTGGTCCGCGCCGGCGCCGCCGGTCTCGTGCAGGGCGGCGTCGGCGTCGGCGAGGAACTGCTCGACCCCGCGGGAGGGCACGTAGGCCGCGGTGCCGGTGGTGACGGTGATCGCCGCTCCGGCGACGGGGCGCTCCCGGACGACCCGGCGCACGCGCCGCGCCGCCCGGGCGGCGGCGGCCGCGTCGGCGTCCGGCAGGAGCACGGCGAGCTGGTCGCCCCCCAGGCGGGCGACGAGGTCCGTGCCGCGCAGGACGGACCGCGCGCGGGCGGCCACCTCGGCCAAGACCTCGTCACCGGCCCGGTGCCCCGCGGTGCCGCCGGCCTCCCCGGGCCGGTCGACGTCGACGAGGACCAGCGCCAGGGAGCCGGGCCGCCGCTGCAGGCGGGCGACCTCCTCGGCCAGGCGCTCGTCGAAGCGGCGGCGGTTGGCCACGCCCGTGAGGGCGTCGGTGCGCGACTGCTCGCGCAGCTCCGCGACCACCCCGCGCAGCTGCTCGTGCGAGTCCTGCAGCTCCTGCAGCGCGATGCGCAGGCCCAGCTCCCCGGAGACCGCGGCGGCGAGGTCCTCCAGCAGCTGCAGGTCGCCGGCGGACCACTGCCGCGGGACGAAGTCGGCCGCGCAGAAGGCCCCCAGCGCGTGCCCGCCGTGGCGCAGCGGGTAGCCGGCGTAGGCGCCGGCGCCCATCTCCACCACCGCCGCGTGCTCCCGGTAGGCGGGGTCCGTGCGGGCGTCGAACAGGACGACGGGACCGTCCAGGCGGACGACCTGGGCGCACAGGGAGTGGCTCAGCGGGGTGGAGCGCAGCGAGGCCCACGGCTCCGGCAGGCCGACCGCGGCCTCGATGATCTCGCGGTCCGCGGCGACGAAGGAGACCATCACCACCGGGACGTGCAGGACGCGCGCCGCTGTGCGCACCAGCCGCTGCAGCTGCTCGCTGTCCTCGCCGGCCCGCACCGCTCGCGCGACGGCGGCGCTGCGCGTCGTCGCGAGCGGCCCTGCTGACGGCCCGGGAGCCGGGGGTGCCACCCCGACATGCTCCCCGCCGCCGCCCGGCAGGGCAAGGTCGCCGGGTCACGGCCGGTCCGGGGGCGGGCACCGCGCGGTGGTCCGCTCCCGCCCGCGCGCTGCCGCAGGGGCGGACCCATCGCGTTCCCCGATCGGTGGGGGGTCTGCGACCGCTTGGACGGTGGCCGCCGCACGGGAGCACGCTGGGTGCGTGCTCACCCGCTCCCTGCTGCTGCTCATGGCCGTCGCGACCGGCCTGACCGTCGGCGGCAACTACGTCAACCAGCCGCTGCTGGACACCATCGCCGCCGACCTGGGGGTGCGGCAGGGCAGCGCCGCCACCCTGGTCACCACCGCGCAGGTCTCCTACGGCCTGGGCCTGCTGCTCGTGGTGCCGCTGGGCGACCTGCTGGAGCGCCGCCGACTGCTCACCGCGCTGGCGCTGCTGGCCGCGGCCGGGCACGCGGTGTGCGCGGTGGCGACGTCGTTCCCCGTGCTGCTGATCGGCACCGCCGTGGCGGGGCTGTTCTCGGTGGCCGCGCAGGTCCTGGTGCCCTTCGCCGCCGAGCTGGCCGAACCCGGCCGCGCCGGTCGGGCGGTGGGCACGGTGATGAGCGGCCTGCTCGTCGGCGCGCTGCTGGCGCGCAGCGCGTCCGGAGCGCTGGCCGACGTGGCCGGCTGGCACGCGCCGTACGCGGTGGTCGCCGCCGGGCTGGTGCTGCTGGCGCTGGTGCTGCGCCGCCGCCTGCCGGTGAGCGTGCCCCGGAGGGTGGGCGGCTACCGGGCCACGCTGGCCTCCACGGCGGCGCT
Organism: Kineococcus arenarius subsp. arenarius; assembly: GCF_050871845.1. Classification (NCBI taxonomy): domain Bacteria; kingdom Bacillati; phylum Actinomycetota; class Actinomycetes; order Kineosporiales; family Kineosporiaceae; genus Kineococcus; species Kineococcus arenarius. The sequence continues at coordinate 10,851 of NZ_JBJLSE010000015.1, read as the reverse complement.
GGTGCGCGCCGAGCCGAGGTTGCGCACCCGCGCCCTGCTGGGCGCGGCGGGCTTCGCGGGCGTCTCGGTGCTGTTCAGCACGATGACGTTCCTGCTGGCGGGGGAGCGCTTCGGCCTCAGCGACGGCGCCATCGGCCTGATCGCCCTGGTCGGGGCGGGCGCCGCGCTGGCCGCGTCGCTGGCGGGGCGGATGGCCGACGCGGGCCGCACCCAGCTGGCCACGGGAGCCGGTGCGCTGCTGCTGGTGGCGTCCTGGGCGGCGCTGGGCCTGTCCGCCTCGGACGCGCTGACGTCCCTGGTGCTGTTCGTGGCCGGCTTCGCGGTGGCCGACCTCGGCCTGCAGATGGTGCACGTGTCCAACCAGAACGTGATCTACCCGCTGCGCCCGGACGCCCGCGCCCGGCTGAACTCCGCCTACATGACCACGTACTTCGCCGGCGGCGCGCTCGGCTCGGCCGCCGGGTCGGCGGCCTGGATCGCCGGCGGCTGGGGCGCGGTGACGGCCGTGGGCGCGGCGTTCGCGCTGCTGACGACCGCGCTGTGGCTGGTGGACGTGCGCGCCGAGCGCCGGGTGCGCCCGCCGGCGGGGGAGGTCAGCCCCGCCGGCGCCGGCGCGCCACGATGACGCCGGCGCCGGCGAGCACGGCCAGCACGGCCACCACCACGGCGGCGACCACCCCGGTGCTCGTCCCGCCGTCGTCCGCCGCGACGTCCGCGAGCGCGTCCGCGTCACCGTCCGCGGCGGGGGAGCTCTCCGTGGCCGGGGCCGGTTCGGTCGCCGGGGAGGACGTCACCACGTCCGGCGTGGGGGCGGTGGTGGCCGCGCCGGCCGCGGCCGCCGCCGCCTCGGCGGTGAAGGTGAAGGAGCCGGAGATCGGGTGCCCGTCGGAGGACGTCACCCGGTACTGCACCTCGTAGCTGCCCGCGGGGCGCTCGCCGCCCAGCGCCTGGGTGATCGTCTCGTCGACGATCTGCGCCTCGCCGGTGGACACGACACCGGTGGGGCCGGTGACCTCCACCTGCGTCCCCAGCCCGAGGGGGGCGGCCGACATCGTCAGCACCACCTGCTCGGGCGCCTGCTCCAGCACGGCGTCGGCGGCCGGGTCGCTGGAGACGAGGCGGTCGTGCGCCGCGGCGGCCGGGGCGGTGGCCAGCGCACCGCCGAGGCCGGCGCTCAGGCCGAGGACGAGCGCTGCCGCGGCGCGGGCGGTGCGGCGGGGGGTGGCCGGGTGGCGGGTGGCGGTGGCGGGCACGCGCCCACCCTACGGAGCACGGGGTGAGCAGGCCCGGGGGCCGGTCCCGCGGCACCGGCCCGCGGCGGCGTGCGCGGCGGCTGGCACAGTGGACGGGTGGCCCAGCGCAGGAACCCCCGCCCCCGGCCGGCACCGCCGGTGCTCCCCCGCGAGCCCGAGGTGGCGCCCGACCCCTCCATCGGGGCCATCGGCGCCACGATCGCGGCGGGGCTGTCGATCCTGTGCTCGCTGGCCTTCTTCCCCCTGGCGATCGCGGTCGCTCTGGTGGTGCTGGTGCTGTCGGTGCGGGCGCTGGCGCGCCGGGCGCCGCACCGCGCCTGGTGGGTGGCGGCCACCGTGCTGTCCGTCCTCTCCCTGGCGACCTCCGCCCTGGGCGTCTGGCTGCTCACCACCCGGTGAACGGGCCCGGTGGGCGGCCCGGGGACCCCGCCCCGCTGGTGCTGGCCCTGGCGCTGGACCCCGGCGACCAGCAGCACCTCGACGAGCTGCGCCGCCGGCACTTCCCGCCCGAGCGGCTGAAGGTCGGCGCCCACGTCACCCTGTTCCACGCCCTGCCCGGCGAACGGCTGCCGCTGGTGCTGACCGAGGTGGCCGACGCGTGCCGCCGTCCGCCCTTCGCCGTGGAAGTGAGCGGGGTGCGCTCGCTGGGCCGAGGTGCGGCGCTGGTGCTGCGTTCGGCGCCGCTGGACGCGCTGCGCGCCGACCTCGCCGGCCGGTTCGCGCCGTGGCTGACCCGCCAGGACGCGCAGCGCTTCTCCGCGCACGTCACCGTGCAGAACTTCGTGCCCCCCGAGCGGGCGCGCGAGCTGGTGGCCCGGCTCTCGGCGGGGTTCTCGCCGTGGACGGTGCGGGCCACCGGCGTGCAGGTGCACCGCTGCGCCGGCGGCCCGTGGGAGCTGCTGGAGGCCGTGCCGCTCGGCTGAGCGCCCGTGCCCAGCCGCTCACGCCCGGCTGCTCACGTCCACTCCGCCCGGCCGGCGGCGTACGGCTCCAGCGGCCGCCCGGCGCCGTCCACGGCCAGCCAGCCGTCGTCGCTGCCGGTGTCGTCGAAGGCGACCGGGACGGCGCAGTCGGGAGCGGCGCTGGCCAGCCGGAACGTCAGTTCGCCCCCGAGCGCCCCGCTGACGACGGCGTCGGCGTCGGCGACGTCCTGGCCGTTGACGACGGCGATGGCCGCCGAGCCCGTGTCGGTGCTCGCGTAGCCGTCGGCCAGGCCGTCGCCGTCGGCGTCGGTGAACGTCCACGCGCCGTCCACCTCGCCGGCCGCGGTGCACTCGAACAGCACCACGTCCAGCTCGAAGGGCACGGCCGGCCCGCCCGGCAGCGCGCGCACGGCGAAGTCGGCCACGTCCCCGGCGGGCACGGTCACCGGGTCGGCCGGGCTCAGCTCCCACGCCGGCAGGACCGGTGTGCTCAGGCCCGTCTCGACGGTGTGCACGGCCCGCGCCAGCAGGTCGGGGGTCAGGACCCCCTGGCCGCCGACCGCCCGCACCACGGACACCTGCCCCGAGGGGGTCGCGAGGTAGTCCCGGGTGGCGGCGCCCAGGTCGTCGGCGGAGGCGGTCAGCAGGACCGGGCCCCCGGTCGCGGCGGCGGTGACGCCGGCCACCAGGGCGTCGGGGAAGGAGTCCCCGCGGGCGAGGGTGGCGCTGGAGCCGTCCAGCAGCGGCGTGGGCACGAACTCGCGGGCCAGCTCGACCGCCGTCCCGTACCGGTCCGCGCCGCCCAGCCGCAGGCTGCCGATGCCCGCACCCTCGAGCTGCGCCTGCACCTCCGCGGCCACGGAGCCCTCGCCGCCGACGATCCAGACGTGCTCGACGCCCAGGTCGCGCAGCGCCTGCGCGGTGGCCGCCGGCAGCTCCCCGCGGCGGGTCAGCAGCACCGGCGCCGGTGCCCCGGCGGCGGCCGGGGCGGAGGCGGCCAGGGCGTCGGGGAAGTCCTCCCCGCTGACGAGGAACGCCGCCCGGTAGCCGTTCAGCTCGCGCACGTCACCGCGGCGGGCGACCTCCCGGGCGGTGAGGGCGGCGGTCTCGTACCGGTCCGCACCGCCGAGGCGGGTGACCCGCCGGGTGCCGCCGGCGTAGGCGTCGACGACCTGCGCGCTCACGGCGGACTCCGAGCCCAGCACCAGCAGTTCCCGCACGCCCAGCTCGTCCAGCGCCCGGGCGGTGGCCTCGTGGGGCCGGTCGCCGGGGGTGAGCAGCAGGGCGGCGTCGGCCTGCCCGGCGAGGGCGGCGGCGGCCACCGCGTCGGGGAAGGCCTCGCCGGTGACCAGCACCGCGGTGGCCGCGCCGCCGGGGTGGGTGACCTCGGTGGCGGCCACCGCGGCCGTGGCGTAGCGGTCGGCCCCGCCGGCGCGGGCCGCGGTCACCTCGGCGGCTGCGGTGGTGCTCGCCGCGGCGGGTGCGGTGCTGCTGCCCGTGACGGTACCGGTGGTGGCGCCGGCCGCTGCGGTGCCGGGGACGGCCAGCGCCAGCACCGCGGCGGCGGTCAGCGCCGCGCGGCGTCCGGTGCGGTGTCCGTCCTGCGGGGTGGTTCCCACGGTCCTCTCCTCCCGTGTCGCCTCGCGGGTCCGGCGCTGGACCCGCACCCCCGACGCTAGGCGCGTCCCGCCGCTCGGGCCCGGCCTGACGGCCGCCGCGGACGGATCGTCACGGGATCGACAAGCCCTGTCGTGCCCCGTCGTGCCCCGTCGTGCCCCGCCGCGCCTCCCGCCGCACGGGGGCGCGGCAGCAGTCCCTGCGTGGCGTCCAGCACCGCCGCGCGCAGCTCGGTGTCGACGTCGACCTCGCCCAGACGGGCGGCACCGGCGCGGGCGAGGTCGTCCTCGGCCGGGAGCGCCGGACCCGCGGGACTACCCCGCGAACCGGTGCTGCACCCGGCGGACCTGCCACAGCGCGGTGGCGGCGCACACGAGCACCCAGCCTCCCTGCGACCCCGGCGGCGCCACGCCCTTGAAGAACACGGGCCACAGGCCGAGACCGCCGGCGGTGACCGCGGCTGCGACCAGTGCGCCGCAGACGGCGACCCACCACGCCTCGGCGGCACCGGCACGCTGCGCCGACCGCTGGAGCACCGCTGCGACGGTGCCGCAGACAGCGCCGGCGGCTGAGCCGGTGAAGGCCCCCAGCACCACGAACGTCACGAGGATCGTCCCGGCGTCCTCGCCGCTCAGCGTGGAACCGCCCCGGACCGCGACGAGCACCGCACCCAGCACGGCGCCGCACAGCACCCCGCGCTGCACCCCGGCACCGAAGGTGTCCACCTCCTGGTCCACGTGACGAGGGTGGCAGAGGGCGGGAGGACGGGGGAAGGGGCGGGAGGAGGGTGGCGCGGTCCCCACCTCCACGCGGAGCGGCCCCCCCGTGGTGGACCCGCTCAGCGCGGGGCGGGGGTGAGCGTGCGCAGCAGCGAGCCGGTGAACCGGTGCGCCGCCGTGCGCCGCGCCGCCTCCAGGGTGAGGACGTCGTCGCCCGCCGCACGGGTGCGCGGCAGCAGTTCCTGCGTGGCGTCCAGCACCGCCGCGCGCAGCTCGGTGTTGACGTTGACCTTGCCCAGGCCGGCGGCCCCGGCGCGGGCGAGGTCGTCCTCGGGCAGGCCGGAGGCCCCGTGCAGGGCCAGGGGGACCGGGCAGCGCTCGCGCACCGCGGCCACCAGCGGCCAGTCCAGCCGCGGCTCACCCGCGTAGCGGCCGTGGACGTTGCCGACGGAGACCGCCAGCAGCTGGGCCCCGGACGCCTCCACGAACCCGGCGACCAGCTCGGGGTCGGTCTTGCCGGCCGCGTGCACGCTCAGGGCGCGGTCCTCGTCGCCGGCGATGTCGCCCAGCTCGGCCTCCACGACGGTGCCGGAGCCGGCGGTGAGCTCGCGCACGCGCGCCACGAAGGCGGCGTTGTCCTCCAGCGGGAGCTTGGAGCCGTCGGCGAGCACCGCGTCGGCGCCCGCGGCGACCGCCTCCAGCACCAGGTCCACGTCGGTGGCGTGGTCGAGCTGGACGCTGACGGGGACGCTCGCGGCGTCGGCCAGGACGCGCAGGGCCGCGATCAGCCGCGGGCCGTGCCGGCCGCCGGCCACGGCCGGCGGCACGAGCAGTGCCACGGGGGCGCCGGCCTCCTCGGCGGCCTCCACGACGGCCAGGGCGGTGCCGAACTCGTAGCAGCTCAGCGCCGGCAGCGCGGCCCGCACCGCCAGCCGGCCGGCGACGAGCTCGTCCAGGCGCGCCCTCACCCGGCGGCCCCGCCCCTGGTGCCCGCGGGGCGGGGGGCGACGACCTCGATCACCGAGGAGTCGTCGTCGGCGCCGCGCCCCTGCGCGGCCCCCAGCAGGTACAGCTGCTCGGCGGCGGAGGCCACCGGGGTCGGCAGGCCCGCGGCGCGGGCGGCGCGGGTGACGATGCCCATGTCCTTGACGAAGATGTCCAGGCGGCTGAGGACCTCGGGGTCCTCCTCCTGCAGCGCCTGCAGCATGCGCGGGCCGCGGTTGGCGAGCATGAAGGAGCCGGCGGCCCCGGCGGAGAGGGTCTCCAGGGTGGCGGCGGGGTCCAGCCCGAGGCGCTCGGCCAGCGCGAGCGCCTCGGCGCCGGCGGCGATGTGCACCCCGCACAGCAGCTGGTTGACGGTCTTGAAGGCCTGGCCCTGACCGGGCTCGTCGCCGATGACGCTGAGCGTGGAGGCGAGCAGGTCCAGCACCGGCGCCGCCTTCTCGCGCGCCTGCGGGGCGGCGCCGACCACGATGAGCAGGTCGCCGGCGCCGGCGCGCGCGGGGCCGCCGCTGAGGGGGGCGTCGACGAGGTGGACGTCGTGCTCGGCCAGGCGCCGGGCGACGTCCACGACGTCGTCGATGCCGACGGTGCTGGTCATGACGACCACGGCGCCGGGGGCCAGGACGCCCGCGACGCCCTGCTCGCCGAAGAGCACCTCGCGCAGCTGCGCGCCGTCGCGCACGGCGAGCAGGACGGCGTCGGCGCCGGTGGCGGCCTCGGGCGCGGAGGGGAACGTCCGCACGCCCGCGTCCGCGGCCAGCGCCGCCCGCTGCGGCGCGGGATCGAAGCCGTGCACGGTGAGCTGCTCGGTCAGCCGCGTGGCCATGGGCAGCCCCATGGCGCCCAGGCCGAGGACGGCGACGGTGTAGCCGGGGGTGGTGGGCATCGGGGGCTCCTGGGTGGTCGCGGGGGTGGTCGCGGGGTCGGTCACGGGGCGGTGAGGGTGCGCACGACGGCGGCCAGGGAGCCGTCGTCGCCGACGTTGCCGGCGAACACCACGTACGGGGTGCCCACCGCGGGGCCGTCGACGGGCTCCCACAGCGAGACGATGCCGGGCAGCATCGGCCCGCGCACCAGGGCGCGGCGGATGCCGAGGCCGTGCGCGGCCACGTCGCTGGAGGTGATGCCGCCCTTGGCGATGACGAAGCGCGGCGGGTGCGCGGCGAGCACGCGCTGCACGACCTCGACGACGGCCGCGGAGACGCGCCGGGAGATCGCCAGGCTCTCGGCGGGGTCGTCGGTGCGCCGCAGGTCGCGGCTGGTGTGCACGACGACGTCGCCGTCGGCGAGCAGCCGCACGGCCTCGGCGGCGACCTCGGCGACGTGCTGCCCGGCGCGCGCGGGGTCCAGGACCTGGGGCACCTCGACGACCAGGGAGCGCACGTCCGGGCGCTCGGCCTGCAGCACCGCGAGCTGGCGGCTGGTCAGGCCCACGTGCGAGCCGACGACGACCAGCCCGCCGCCGCTGCGGGGCGGGCGCTCGCCGAAGACCTCCGCCGCGGTCAGCGGGGGGTGGACCTCCTGCCCGGTGCGGGCGCGCACGAACGGCGGGCCCACCCGGTACAGCAGTTCCTTGCCGGTCTCCTCGGCCCGCGCCAGGCCCAGGGAGAGCAGGCGCATGTCGTCCTCGGTGACGACGTCGGCGACGACCGGGGCACCGCCGGTGACGGGGGCCAGGGCCGCGGCGACGGCGGCGGGGCCGGCGCGCACGACGTCGAGGTCGAGCACGACGACGTCCGCGGCGCGCACCCGGCCGGCGGTCTTCTCCGCCACCCACTCGCGCAGGTCGGAGCTGCGGTAGCCGAACGTGGCGTCGCGGGCGAACTCGGTCTCGCCGGCCGGGACGAGCCCGTCGGGGGTGCGCAGGTAGTGCACGCCGCCGACGGTGATGCGCCCCGCGTCGGGGAAGGCCGGCACGAGCACGACACCGTCGACGCCCCGCTCGCCGTGCTCGGCGAGGGTGGCGGCGATGACGTCGGTCTCCAGCGGGAAGTGCCCGCGCAGGGTGGAGTCGCTGCGGCTGACGAAGCGGACCCGGGTGCCGGTGCGGGCGGCGGCGGCCAGCGCCGCGGTGACGACCTGCCGGTTGCGCTCGGCGGCCTCGCCGGGGTCCAGGCTGCGGGTGTTGGTGAGCACGTAGACCGCCGGCGCCCCCAGGCCGAGCGCCCAGGCGAGGTCGTCCTCGGTCCACGCGGTGAGCACGGGCAGCCCGGACACGGACTGGGTGCCGGTGGGGTCGTCGTCGAGGACCACCAGGACGGTGCCGGCGCGTTCCACGGCCTCGGCGACGCGGGCGGCGGGCACCGCGACGGGGGAGGGGTGCTGCTGGAGGAGGCTGTCCTCGTCCACCATGAGAACTCCTTTGTTGTCAGATGTCAGACATCTTAGGCGGCCGGGTGGCCCCTGTCGAGGGCGGGTGCTCAGGAGGGGTCGAGCACGTAGCGGCGCAGGTCCTCCGCGGTCTGCTGCAGGTGCGCGTCCATCGCCCGGCGAGCCCCCTCCGGCTCGCCCGCGCGCACCGCCGCCAGCACCAGGGCGTGCTGCTCCACGGCGTTCGCCTGGATCTGCGGCACGGCGGAGGTCTGCTCGCGCTTCTCCCGCAGCACCCGCGAGAGCGGGTCCAGCAGCACGGCGACGAACGGGTTGCGCGAGGCGCGCAGGAGCACGTCGTGGAACGCGATGTCGGCGTGCACGAACCCGTCCACGTCGCCGTGCTCGTGCGCGGTGCGCATCCGCTCCAGCAGTTCCTCCAGCCGCTCCAGGTCGGCGTCGTCGCGGCGGGCGGCGGCCAGCGCGGCGGCGCCGGTCTCGATCATCCGGCGCACCTCGACGAGCTGCACGGACGTCGCGTCGTCCCCGGCGCCGGCGGAGGTGGCCCGCAGCACCGCCTCCAGCCCCGTCCAGCGCTCCACCGGGTTCACGTAGCTGCCCACGCCGGGCGCGGCGCGCACCACGTTCTGCGCCTGCAGGGTCTTCAGCGCCTCGCGCAGCGTCATGCGGCTCACGCCGTGCGCCTCGCACAGCTCGGCCTCGGTGGGCAGCAGCTGCCCGGCGGGCAGCTCGCCGCGCACGACCTGCTCCAGGATCGTCTCGGCCACCTGGCTGACCAGCGACGTGCGCGCCAACGGAACGGACCCTCCCACCCGGCGCCGCGGTCCGGTGATCGGGCGCCGGTCGACTCTAGCGGCGCCCGCCGGCGCGGCCCGGCTGCCCGTGCCGCACCGGGCGTCAGCGGCCGGCGGCCAGGCCGTGCTCGATCCGCTCCAGCAGGGCCAGCGCGCCGCGCACCGCGTCGTCGTCGTCGCCGCCGTTCAGGGCCCGGCGCAGGCGGTCGGCCCAGTGGGCGCGCAGCAGGGCGAGGTTCCGCGCGGCCAGCGCGGTCGGGTGCAGCGCGACCCCGCGGCCGTCGTGCGCGTCGTGGGAGCGCTCGACCAGGCCCTTGGCCTCCAGCGAGCGCACGGTCGCGCTGAGGTTGCTGCGCTGCAGGCCGGTGGCCGCGGCGGCGGCGCTGGGGGAGGTGCCGGGGTTGCGGTCGAGGTGGCGCATCACCGTCGTCTCGGTGGCCGTCAGCGCGACGACGCCCTCGACGGCGCCGTGCCGGCTCTGCAGGTCGCGGGCGACGGTCATGAGCAGGTCGGCGAGGTCGGCGAGCTCGTCGTTCCCCGGCGGCTGCGCGGTGGTTCCCACGGCTCCAGGGTACGACGGTCGTTGTCGGGTTATAGTTATCTAAACATCATCGATCGACGAGGACCCCCCGTGCCCACTCCCGCCCCCGCCGACCTCACCGGCGCTCGCGCGCTCCCGCCCGTCGAGGGCCACCGCGGGCTCACCCGCGGGCTGCTGCTCGTGCTGGCCCTGCTGTTCGCGATCGCCCCCTTCGCCACCGACCTGTACCTGGCCGCCTTCCCCCAGATGACCGACGACCTCGGCACCGACGAGACCGGCGTGCAGCTGACGCTGACGGCGTTCCTCGTCGGCACCGCCGCCGGCCAGCTCGTCTTCGGCCCGCTGTCGGACCGCTTCGGCCGCGTGCGCCCCCTGGTCGCCGGCGCCGTGCTGTGCGTGCTCGCCAGCGCGCTCGCCGTGCTCGCCCTCACGGTGGGCGTGCTCGTCGCCGCCCGCGTCGCGCAGGGCCTGGGCGGTGCGGCCGGCATGGTCATCGGCCGCGCCGTCGTCGCCGACCTCGTCGCCGGTGCCGCCGCCGCGCGCGCCCTGAGCCTGCTGATGATCGTCGGTGGCCTGGCCCCGGTCGTCGCCCCGCTCGCCGGCAGCCTGCTCGTCGGTCCCGTCGGCTGGCGCGGCATCCTCGCCGTCGTCCTGGCCCTCGCGGTGCTGGTGCTCGTCGCCGTCCTGGCGGTCGTGCGCGAGTCGCACCCGCCGGCCCGCCGCGCCGTCGCGCGCGAGCTGCGCGCCGCCTCCGGCTCCACCGCCCGGGATCTGCGCTCGCGCACCTACGTCGGCAACACCCTCGCGTTCGCGTTCGGGTTCGCCGTGATGATGGCCTACATCTCCGCCTCGCCGTTCCTGTACCAGGAGCTGATGGGCCTGAGCGAGGTCCAGTACGGCCTGGTGTTCGGCGTCAACGCCCTGCTGCTCGCCGTGGTCAGCGGCGCCTCGGCCCGCCTCGCCAGCCGCTTCCCCGTGCAGCGCCTGCTCGCCACCGGGCTGAGCGCCTGCCTGCTGGCCTCCGCGGCGCTGCTGCTGCTCGTCCTGCTCGACGTGCCCGCGGGCTGGTTCACCCTGCCCATCGCCGTCGCGATCGCCGCCCTGGGCCTGGTGATGGGCAACGGCACCGCGCTCGCGCTGGCCGCCGTGCCGCGCGCCGCCGGCTCCGCCTCCGCCCTGCTGGGGGCCCTGCAGTTCGCGCTCGCCGCCCTCGCGTCCCCGCTGGTCAGCCTCGGCGGCGCCACCAGCCCGCTCAACCTCGCGGTCGTCATGCTCGTCGCGGCCGCCGTCGCGCTGGGCGGGTGCGCCTGGGGCAACGCCGGCCGCCGCGCCGGGGCCGGGGTGCCCGCGCAGCGCCGGCACGGCTGAACCCCGGCCGCACCGGGACCTGCGGGGTGCCCTAGGTGTACTCGGCCATGAGGTTGGTGACACGCCGGGTGGGTGCTTGATCGAAGAAGGCCCCTTGGTGCTGGGTGGAGGTGTCTGACGCCGTCCGCCCAACGACCGAGAGGCCTTCATGTCCCACGCTAATGCCCGCCTAACCGCCCACGGCCGTGCCCTGCTGGTGCGGCGCGTCGTCCACGACGGGCGGGCCGTGGCGCACGTGGCCCGCGAGCTGGGCGTCTCGCGCCAGTGCGCCCACCGCTGGGTGGCCCGCTACCGCGCCGAGGG